>JAFLJV010000114.1 GCA_022712845.1 Sulfurimonas sp.
TATAGGAAAATTAAAATCTAAAAATATAATTAAATACAGAGAAGTAAACAAATGCTTTAAAAGCATTGATGAATTATCTAATATTGATGGCATAAGCAAGAAAATAGTCTCTAAAAACAAAGATATTTTAGTTTTAGGTATGTGTAATAAAACGATATCTAAAGATGATATCGTCGCTTCTACATTTAAAGATGTCTTACTAGATCCCGTGAATTTTGTATTTGTGGTAATTATTTTGGTACTGGGATTTATTGATCATAAAACAAAAAAAGATTTAAAAAGTCAAATTATTAGTATTGGTGTTTTGGGTACATTTGTTGGAATTTTCATAGGTCTACAAGGCTTTAATCCGCAAGATATTATAAATAGTGTAAACAACATCTTAGTAGGATTAAAAACAGCATTTTTTACTTCCATAGTTGGTATGAGTGTGGCTACAGGATTATCTATCTTTCAAAAGTTGAAGAGTGACCCTGAAAACAAATAACGAATGGATGAGTATATCTGACATGATGTCAGGTTTGATGTTGGTTTTTTTGTTTATCGCTATTGGTTTTATGATAGAGATAGAATCTGAAAAAGAAAAGATGAAAGATGTAGCAAGCTCATACAGGGATACTAAAGCAAATATAAATGAAGCCTTGTTTAGTGAATTTGAGGAAGACTTAGGAGAATGGGATGCTAGTATCACTACAAACAACGCCATAGTATTTCACTCTCCAAAAGTATTTTTTGAAATAAATAAAAGCAATATAAATAATGAATTTAAAACCATATTAGATGATTTTTTTCCAAGATATATCAAAATATTGCACTCAAAGCGGTATAAAGATGAGATTGAAGAGGTAAGAATCGAAGGGCACACTTCAAATATATGGGGCGCAATCACATCTAAAAAAGATATATATTTAAATAATATGAGACTTTCACAAAAGAGAGCTTACGAGGTGTTATCGTATTGCTACAGTTTGGAAGATGACTTTGTTAAAGAAAATAGAGTTTGGATTGAGAAATATTTTAGGGCGAATGGGATGGCATTTGCAAAGCTAAAAGATAAAACAAAAGCAAGAAGAGTTGAATTTGTAATCCAGATGAAATCGGAAGATAAAGTGTATGAAATCCTAGAAATTATCCCCTCAAATTAAGCTAATTAACTGAATATATTGGATACAATTTTCTAAATTCAAATAAAGAACAAATAGTATTTAAAGAGGTTGTTGATGGATATTTATAAAAAATTAGAATTACATTTAGAAGAATCTAGTGTACACATTATGTTCTAGAAAAGCTATATCCATTGGACAATAAAAAATTATATATATTGATATTTGGAGTGAGTTTAAAGGTGTGAGAAATAGTATATCGCATGATTATCCATTCGAAGAAGATGAGAAACTAGAAGCTATTAACTATTTAATAAATATAAAGGATAATTTTGAGAGTATCAAAAAAAGAAATTGAGTTGATAAAAAATATGGTCAAAACTATTTTTGGAGAAACAATTATATACCTTTTTGGAAGCAGAATGGATGATACTAAAAAAGGTGGAGATATAGACTTATATATTATCCCTAAGATAAATGAAAGTATATTTAAAAAAAAGATAAAGATAAAAATAATGTTAGAAGATGTATTGTTTAAGCCGGTAGATATCATAATAGCAAAAGATAAGAATAGGCTTATCGAGAAAGAAGCGATGAAAGGAATGAGGCTATGAAAATAGCGATAGTGGGAACAGGGTATGTAGGTTTGTCAAATGGGGTGCTATTAGCACAACATAATGAAGTGGTAGCATTGGATATTATTCCTCAGAAGATAGAGATGTTAAACAAAAAAATATCTCCTATAGAAGATGATGGAATATCTGAATATTTAAGTTCTAAAGATTTAAACTTTAAAGCAACATTAGATAAGCATGAGGCATATAAAAATGCAGAATTTATCATCATAGCAACTCCAACAGATTATGACCCAGAAACAAACTACTTTAATACTTCACTTGTAGAGATGATTATAAAAGATGTAATAGAGATAAACCCTAATGCAACTATGGTTATAAAATCAACTGTACCAGTAGGTTATACCAAATCAATAAGTGAACAATTTAACAACTCAAATATTATATTTTCTCCAGAATTTTTAAGAGAAGGAAGTGCATTACATGACAACCTTTATCCAAGTCGAATTATCGTTGGTGAAAAATCAGACAGAGCTCAAACTTTTGCAAATTTATTAGCACAAGGGGCTATAAAAGAAAATATTGATATCTTGCTTACAGACTCTACAGAAGCAGAAGCAGTAAAACTGTTCTCAAATACTTACCTTGCTATGAGAGTGTCTTACTTTAATGAATTAGATTCTTATGCAGAAAGTCATGGACTAAATACTAAAGATATTATCAATGGTGTAGGATTAGACCCTCGCATAGGAAACCACTATAATAATCCTAGTTTTGGTTATGGCGGTTATTGTCTACCAAAAGATACTAAACAACTAAGAGCAAACTATAAAGATGTACCAAGTAATATTATAGGTGCTATAGTTGATTCAAACACAACTAGAAAAGATTTTATAGCTGATAGTATTATTGCTAAAAATCCAAAAATAGTTGGAGTATATAGACTTGTCATGAAATCAGGTAGTGATAACTTTAGAGCAAGTGCAATTCAAGGAATAATGAAACGTATAAAAGCAAAAGGTATAGAAGTAGTTATATATGAACCAGTATTTAGAGAAGATGAATTTTTTCATTCAAGAGTTATAGAAGACTTAGATGAGTTTAAATCAATTTCTGATGTGATAGTTGCTAATAGGTTATCAAAAAACATTGAAGATGTTAAAAGTAAAGTTTATACTCGTGATATTTTTAATAGTGATGATTAAGAATGAAAAATAATAAAAAAGTATTTTTTTTTAATAGATTTGAAAAATATCGTTTAATATCTATTGTGTATAAGATAACCAATAATAGATTAAATAGTAAAGTTTTAAGTAACTTGATTCAGCTAAATAATAGCCATGAATAATTTAAATATATTTATATTAGCAGGTGGCTTTGGAAGAAGGCTTAAAAGTGTAGTTGTAGCTGTTCCTAAGCCGATGGCACCAATTAGTAACAAACCTTTTCTTGTATATCAAATTAATGAAATTAGAAAATATTTTCCAAATAATAAAATATATTTACTTACTTATTATTTATCAGAAGTAATATTAAATTATTTTAACAATGATAAATCAATTATTATTATTAAAGAAAAAGAGGCACTAGGGACAGGTGGTAGTATTAAAAATGCAATAAATTATTTACAATTAGATATAAATAATTCCATTTTAGTATTTAATGGTGATACTTATATAAAACCTAATTTAAATAAGTTTATAATACATTCAGAACAAAGTATTACAATATTGGGATCATTTCAAAAAAATTGTGATAGATATGGTATTCTAAAAATAGATAATGGGAAAATAGTGGATTTTATGGAAAAAGTAGTAGATACAAAAAACTCATATATTAATGCAGGCTGTTATTATTTTAATAACTTATCTTTTTTTAATTTTATAAAAGAAGATAAGTTTGCAATAGAAGATAAATTTAAAGAATATCTATTAACTAATAAAATAAACATATTTAGATATAAAGGTATTTTTATAGATATAGGAATTCCAAAAGATTATAATAAAATGATAGACTATGTGAGAAATAATGGAAATTGATAAATACTTAATAAATAGAAATGACACTATAGAATATGCTTTACAAAAAATAGATAATAATCATATGGGTATTATCTTTATAGAAAATAATGAAAAAATTATTGGTTGTTGTACTGATGGAGATATAAGACGAATCTTATTAATTGAAAAAAACTTACAAGTAAAGATTATTAAGTGTATAAATAAAAATTTTGTATATCTATTTGAAAATAGAGCAACAAAAGAAAATATCTTAAAACTACTTGATTCAAGAATTAGAGTAATACCAATTTTAGATCAGAATTATAAAATAGTATCTGTTGTATCTCAGAAAAATATTGATTGGAATGAAAAAGAAAAGATTATATCAAAAGCTAAATCACCTGTAAGAATTAGTTTTGCTGGTGGTGGAACTGATTTAACAGAATATTTTTATAAAGAAGAAGGAGTTGTATTAAATACAACAGTAAATAAATTTGCACATGCAGTTTTAGAAAAAAGAGATGATTATAAAATTAAAATATTTTCTAATGATTTAAATAAAGAAGTACTTTATAATAATTTATTAGAGTTAACATTTGATGGAAACTTAGACTTAATTAAATCTGTAATTAAACTTTTAAATCCTGATTTTGGATTTGAACTTTATACATATAGTGATGTACCTCCTGGCTCTGGACTTGGTGGTTCTGCTGTATTGCTTTCAGCTATCATTGGAACATTTAATAATTTTAGAGAAAATAAATTTAACAATTATGAAATAGCAGAACTTGCATTTCATGCAGAAAGAGTTGAATTAGAGCTAGCAGGTGGATGGCAAGATCAATATGCTACAGTTTTTGGAGGCTTTAATTTTATGGAATTTAAAAATCATGAAAATATTGTAAATCCGTTAAGAATACCAGATGATATTATAAATGAATTAGAAGATTCTTTAATTCTTTGTTATTCTGGAATAAATCATAATTCAGGTGATATTCATGATGACCAAAAAGAAAATATGAATAAAGAAGAACAGAAGAAATATGCACAGATATCAAAAGATATTGCATATGAAATGAAATCAAGACTTTTAAAAGGTAAACTTGATGATTTTGGAGAACTTTTACATAAAGCTTGGAGTGTAAAAAAGAAATTTTCTTCTAAAATAACAACAGCATTTTTAGATGATATTTATGAGTATGGAATAAAAAATGGCGCTTTAGGCGGAAAACTTCTTGGCGCAGGTGGCGGTGGCTATTTTTTATTTTATGTACCAACATATAAAAAAATACACTTAATGAACTCATTGAAAGATAGAGGGTTGAAAATAGAAACTTTTACATTTGACAATATTGGATTAAGAAGTTGGATAACTAAGGAAAAAATATGAAAATAGAAAACTTTGAAATAGGGAAAGATGATAAAGTTTTTATAATCGCTGAAATTGGCATGAATCATAATGGTGTTTATGAAAATGCCATAAAAATGATAGATCAGGCTCAGGAGATTGGTGTTGACTGTGTTAAGTTTCAAATGAGAAATTTAAAAGAGTTATACTCAGAAGATGCTCTTGACATGACAAGTAGTGATCTTTCTACACAATATACAATGGGACTGTTGGAAAAATTTGAACTTACTTATGAGCAGTATAAATCTTTAGCTGATTATTCAAAAAGTAAGAATGTAATATTTATGTGTACTCCTTGGGATAAATCAAGTGCTGATGCAATTAAGACTATAGGTGTTCCTGCATTTAAAACAGCCTCTGCAGATATGACAAACTTTGACTTGCTTGAGTATTTGGTTAAAAAAAATAAACCACTCATACTATCAACAGGGATGAGCACAAAAGATGAGATAGATGAAACAGTAGAGTTTTTGACAAGATTAAAAGCAGATTTCGCACTTCTTCACTGTAACTCTACATATCCTGCTCCATTTAAAGATATAAACCTCAGATACTTGGATAAGCTTAAAAAATACAATATTCCGGTTGGATATTCAGGTCACGAAAGAGGAATTGCTGTCTCTATAGCAGCTGTTGCTATGGGTGCTCAAATTATAGAGAGACACTTTACCCTTGATAGAGGGATGGAAGGACCAGACCACAGTGCCTCTTTAGAGTATGATGATTTTAAAAGATTAGTTTATGGTATTAGAGAAATTGAATTATCGTTAGGAACTAATGCAGATCGTGTGGTAACACAGGGCGAATTGATAAATAGAGAAAATCTATCAAAAAGTATATTTGCAAAAAATGATATAAAAGAGGGTAAAACTTTTTCTAAAGATATGTTTGAGATTAAAAGTCCTGGACAAGGACTTAATCCACAATATCTGCATAAAATTATTGGATATAAAGCAATCAGAGATATAAAAAAAGGAAAAGCACTTTTTAAATCTGATTTAGGTGGTTTGATAAGAGCTAAAAAGCATTATAACTTCAATAGAATATGGGCGCTTCCTGTAAGATTTCATGATATCAACTCTCTAATGGAAAATACTCAGCCTGATTCAGTTGAGTTTCATATGAGCTTTAAAGATATTACAGAGGATCTGTCAAAGTTTTTAACGCAAGAATACAGTTGCGAGTATATAGTTCACGCACCAGAGCTATTTGAAGATGATCACCTGCTAGATCTATGTACTCCTGATGAAGAGTATAGAAAAAAATCAATTGCTCACCTGCAAAGAGTGATAGACAAAACATTAGGTATGAAAAAGTATTTTCCAAAAACAGCTGTTCCTCAGATTGTAGTTCATTGCGGCGGGTTTACAAAAGATGAAATAATGCCAATCGAGAATAGACCTATACACTATAAAAATCTAATAGATTCAATTAGTAAATTAAATTTAGATGGCGTAGAATTACTTCCTGAAAATATGGCACCGTTTCCTTGGCTTTTTGGCGGACAGAGATATCAAAATATCTTTATTGATGCAGATGAGATAATTGACTTTTGCAATAAAACAGGTCTAAAGATTTGTCAAGATATATCTCATTCTCACCTAGCTTGTAATAAGTTTGGATGGGAGCATGTTGAGTATACAAAAAAACTAGCACTATATACTGCACATTATCATATCTCTGATGGTACGGGTGTTGATGGAGAGGGTATTCAGATTGGTGATGGTAATGTTGACTTTGACAGTATCTATCCAGTTATAAATGAACTATCACCAAAAGCCTCTTTTATTCCTGAAGTTTGGCAAGGTCACAAAAATAATGGTGAAGGCTTTTGGGTTAGTTTAGAGAGAATGGAAAATAAATTATAGTAAGGAAAAAAATGTATAAAAGATTTAGTTATCCAAATAATTCTGTATTCACTTTAAGTTTAGAACAAGAGAAGTGCCTTCAAGAATTTAAATCTGATATAAGTACTGGAAAGATTACATTTCAGTTTAACGCTTGTCCTTGTGGCTCGAGTAATGAAGAAACTATTTCCGAAGTTGATAGATTAGGAGTTTATTTAAGATATGTAATATGTAAAAAATGTGGACTAATTAGAGCAAACCCTTATATGACCACAGAGTCAACAGTATTGTTTTATAAAAAGTATTATGAAAAACTATATCATACTGGTGTAGATTCAATAGAAATGGAAGAAGCATTTAGTAAAGCTTATGAACACACTACAAAATATTTAATTCCTTTTATTGGCGAATATAAAAATAAAAATATACTAATGATAGGTGGGAGGTCAGGTGGTGTATTATATCCATTTGTGAAAAATAAAAATAATTGTTATCTCGTGGATTTTGAAAATGAAAGTATAGAATTTGCTAGGAAAAAAGGAATTATTGCTTTTTGTGATGACTATAAAAATATTAAATTTGATAACATGTTTGACTTAATTATTCTTGATGGTGTAGCAGAACATTTTTTAAACATAGAATTGGAACTAAAACATTTAATTAGCCTTCTATCTAATAATGGAAGAATTGTTATTGGTGTTCCTGATGCTAGTAAATTAGATACCATTTATAATTTCGCAGATGCAAGGAAAGAATTTATGTTTTGTCATAGTTACTTATTCTCAATAAATAGTTTATCATCATTAGCAAATAAACTAGGACTGCAATTTATAAAAAGTGATTACCAAGTATTGCCCCATTATTTAATCGCATTATATGAAAAAAATTCTATTGTACATGAAAATAAATTTGAAAAATTAAATGTATATAATTTACAGATGAAGAATTTATTTTTGTCAGAAATAAAGTTCTATTTTTTTAAGTTTATTATGTTTGAGCAAATAAAAACAACATTTGCCCCAAAACTAAAGAATAACAAAATAGTTAAGTACTTTTATAGAAAGTTGTTTTTTTCATGATAAATGTTAAAAGCCAAATCAAAGACTCAATTTCAGTAAAAGAAAAACTACTTAATAATGATGAGTTTATAAAGAAAATAGAAGAAATAGCAGAAACTTGTTTGAAATCTCTAAACAGTGGTGGAAAAATTATTTTAGCTGGTAATGGTGGAAGCTTTGCAGACGCCCAACATATTTCAGCAGAGTTTACATCAAGATATATGATGGATAGAGATTCTTTGGCTTCTATTTGTTTGGGAACAAACAACTCAGCAATAAGTGCGATTGGTAATGATTATGGATTTGATAAGGTTTTTTCAAGAGAGTTGTCCTCTGTAGGTGATAAAGATGATGTATTTATTGCAATTTCTACAAGTGGAAATAGCGAAAATATTATAGAAGCCATAAAAGTCTCTAACAAAAAAGGGATAAAAACTTTCGTGTTAACAGGTGAAACAGGTGGTAAAATGAAAGATTTATGTACATGTGTTAACGTTCCATCTAATATTACAGGAAGAATACAAGAATGTCATATAATGATAGGTCATATTATTTGTTCGATTGTTGAAAATGAATATTTCAAGGATAAAAAGTGAAAATTTTAGCTTTAATTCCAGCACGAGGTGGCTCTAAAGGTGTTCCAAAAAAAAATATAAAGTTGTTGAAAGATTTCCCTTTAATTAGTTATACAATTGCAGCAGCAAAACTTTCAAAAAAAATAAATAAGGTAGTTGTGACAACTGATTCTCAAGAAATCGTAGATATTTCTTTAAAGTATAATGCAGAAGTGCCATTTCTGAGACCTAGTGAATTGGCTAATGATTCATCTAATGATATAGATTTTGTTGTTCATGCTTTAGACTGGTTAGAGAATAATGAAAATTTTATTCCAGATTTAGTTGTTCTTTTGAGACCTACGACACCACTTAGGGAAGTTGAATATTTAGATGATGCTATTGAAGAGTTAATAAAAAATAATAAGGCAACATCTTTACGATCGTCACACATAGTAGCAGAATCACCTTTTAAGTGGTTTTCTATTAAAGATGATTTTTATACACCAATTTGTGATAAGTATAATTTAGAAGATACAAGTAAACCAAGACAATTTTTCCCTGATGTTTATATACCAAATGGTTACGTTGATGTATTAAAAATAGATTTTATAAAAAAAAACAATTCATTATATGGCAGTAACATATTAGGGTATATTACACCAATTGGTTATGAAGTAGATACATTAGATGATTTTGAATATATAGAATTTCAAATATCAAAGAAAAGTACGCCTCTATTTAAATATTTAAATAAAATCAAGGATAATAAATAATATGAAATCGCATTATGATTTAGTACCAGAGAAAACACAAAATATAAAAACAAAACATAGAGAAATTTCTACACCTATTCCGCATCCGGATGCAATAAAAATAATAAAAGATTTAAGAGGGTTTGAAACTGACTCAATGCATGATCAACTGCCAATCTTATGGGATAGTGCAAAAGACTATCAAATATTTGACGGCTTTGGTAATACTTTTATAGATTTGACTTCAACGATTTTCGTGGCGAATATAGGACACTCTCATCCAAAAGTAGTTCAAGCGATAGAAAATAGTTGTAAAAAACCTTTACTAAATAATTATTACTACCCATCTCATGAGAGAAGAGATTTTGTAAAAAGACTTATAGACGTTACACCATCACATTTAGATAAATGTATTTTATATACAACAGGTTCAGAGACAACAGAAGCTGCTTTTAAAACAATGAGACAAAATGGAAGAAAACTTGATGAAGATAAGATAGTAATCATAAGCTTTATGGGTTCGTTTCATGGAAAAACTACAGGTTCTCAACAACTAGGCGGAAAAGAGGGTGGAAAAGAGTGGATAGTAAATCATGATAAAGATATCTATCATCTGCCTTTTCCTACTGAGTGGTATGTCAAAGAGAGTGGTCTTAAAGCAGATGACCTCTTTTTAAGAGACTTAAAAGAGCTTGAAAAATTAGGTTTAGAGTTTAAGAATGTAGCTGGAATGATAATGGAACCATATCAAGGTTGGGGTGCTCTGTTTTATCCGCAAGAATACATAGACGCTATGGTGAAATGGGCAAAAGAAAATCAGGTTCTAATAGCAGTTGATGAAGTTCAGGCCGGTTTTGGAAGGACTGGAAAACTATTTGGTTACGAGCATTACAACATGCAACCGGACTTGGTATGTATGGGAAAAGCCATATCATCAAGCATTCCCCTTTCTGCTATCTTAGGAAGAGCAGAAGTTTTAAATATTGACGCTTCTATGAATAGTACACACGGAGGTAATCCTCTAGCATGTGCAGCATCACTGGCATCACTGAATGTACTTATAGATGAAGAGTTGGTTGAGCAATCAAGAGTAAAAGGTAAAATTTTAGAAGAAGAGCTTTTAAAATGGCAAAAGGAGTTTCCTGAACTTATCTCTTATATAAGCGTTAAGGGTCTGGTAGCTGCAGTATTTTTTGCTAAAGAGGGAAGCGATGAGCTTGATATAGAGCTAGTTGATAAGCTGATTTACAGAGCAATGCTTAAGGGTGTGAACTCAGTTAGAACACTTTCGGGCACAATCAAATTTGGACCTCCTTTATCTATACCTGAAGATGCTCTTGTCGAGGCAATCAATGTCTATAAAGAGTGTTTAATCGAACTATTAGAAGAGAAAAATGATTAGATTGAGACACATAGGTATCGTTGTCCGTGACTTAGCAAAATCTGTAAAATTTTATGAAGATTTGTTTGGATTAGTAGTTTTCAAAGAGATGTTAGAAGAGGGAAAATATGTTGAAGATTTAGTAGGCATAAAAGATGCTTCTATCAGGTGGGTTAAATTAAAAGCTCGTGATGATACAGTTTTTGAACTATTAGAGTATAAAAATACAAAGTTTACAAATAAAGATAATTATCCAGCAGATAGATTAGGCTGTTCGCATCTAGCTGTTAGTGTAGAAGATATTGATAGTGTATATAAAAAATTGAAAGCTTATGATTGTAAATGTAATAGTAAACCATTGTTTTCACCTGATGGCAAAGTTAAAGTTATGTATTGTCATGATATTGATGGTACTATTTTAGAAATTGTAGAGGAATTATAATGGTAAAATGCCCAATTTGTAGTGATGAAACCAATGAATTTTTAACTGATAAGCTAAGAAGAGGTTTAGGCAAAGTATATCATTGTAAAGAATGTGATATTGGTTTTTTACAAGATATGATAGTGGATACAAAAGATTACTATGATAATCAATATAGAAAAGAATATTCACATAAAGCAGAAGAAAATGAAACTAATGCAAAAGAAATTTTTGATATATATGTTAATTATCAAAAAGACAGACTAGATGTTTTAAATAAGTATGAACATAATAATAGTAGTTTTTTAGAAGTTGGTGCATCTGCAGGACAGTTTTTATATCATATAAAAGATCGTTTTGATTCTATAAATGCAATAGAACTAGATTCTAACTGTTGTAAGTTTGTAGAAAAAGAATTTAATATATTAACTGATAGTAATTATTTAGAAGATTCTAAATTTAATATAAAAAATAATTACAGTGCTATTAGTGCTTTTCAGGTATTAGAACATACTTCAAGTCCTATAGATTTTTTAAAAAGAATCCATTATGTATTAGAAGAAGGTGGAATAGCATTAATTGAAGTTCCAAACTTATATGATCCATTAATTTCAGTTTGGGATGTTCCAGAATACAATACTTTTTATTATCATTCTGCACACAGTTTTTATTTCTCTGGAAAATCATTAAATATTATTGCAAAAGAAGCAGGTTTTGAAGTTTTAGATATGATTTATACTCAAGACTATAATATCTTGAATCACATTAATTGGGTTCTTAATAGTAAACCACAAGATGATTGTACACAAGGCTTAAACATGCCTAAACTTTTAGGGAAAGATGAAGAGATTACTAATTGGTTTAATGCTGAATTAGACCTGTTAAATAAAAAATATTTTGCTAAGCTTTCTAAAGCTAAAAAAACCTCTAATATATTAATGGTGATTAAAAAATGAAAGATTTTGGAATAATGCAAGGAAGATTACTTCCCAGATATAAAAATAGATATCAGGCTCATCCTGTTAATTATTGGCAGGCAGAATTTAGTATCGCTAGAGAATTGGGACTATCTCAGATAGAGTTTATTTTGGACTATAATGAATACAAACTAAACCCTCTAATGTCCAACGATGGCATAAAAGAGATAAAAGGAATGATTAAACAGACTGGTATAGATGTAAAGTCTGTTTGTGCTGATTATTTTATGGAAGCACCACTTCACTCTAAACATCAAAAAAAGAGTGAAAAGATATTAATTAAGCTAATTAAAAATGTAAGTAAACTAAATGTTATTGACATAGTAATTCCATGTGTTGATCATTCTACACTTAAAACAAAAAAAGACATTGATATGTTTGTTGAATCTATTAATAAAATATTGCCACTAGCAAAAAAGCATGGTATATATATAAATTT
>JAFLJV010000115.1 GCA_022712845.1 Sulfurimonas sp.
CATATAATAATAGCCTTAATATTTTTTTGATTATTGCATCACAATGGCATTTCTGTGTGGTACAAGGGAAAGTAAAACAGAGATATTTTGTATACCTAGTTTATTTATACGTAATTTTACACTAATAAAACTTCTAAAGTCAAGTTTTTAGATTTTAAATACACTTAAAGTTTAGTTTCATCCTCATCTTGATAAAGATTTTTTAGTCTTTGTACTTCATTGTGTAGATTGTCATTGTTGATATGCATGAAGTTTATCTCACTTAAAAGATTTGTTCTTTCATCTTCTAAGTCTTTAACTATCATCAAACTTTGTATACTTCTTTTTTTTGAGTTATGGTTTTTATGAAGAGAAAAACCAATAATAATACCTAAAAGAAAAAATATTATAGAAGCAATAATTATATAAAGATAGTTGTTGTTTTGAATAATTTTATCTTTATAAATTATATTTTTAGATAAGTTTTTAATATCTTCTTTTATAAGATTCACTCCATCACTACTAATTTTTATATATAACTCTTTTAGTTTTATAATTTGAGATAAATTTATTTTTTTATTTTCTTTTTGAATTTTTGAAAAAGTTTTTAGTGTGTTTCTTTCTAACTCTTGTAAATTTGAGATTATGCTTTCATCATGTGTTAAAGCTGTTGTTATTTTTTCATGTGTTGAGAAAATAAGGTAGTAAAGTGAAACTTTCTCTTCAGCATTTAAATTTTTAGATATTTTGTCTAGTTCAATATTTAAAAGTTTATAATCTTTCTCAATTTTTGAAGTAGGTAAAGCGGCGAGAGTAAAAGTAAAAAACATGACTAGTAAAATGATTTTCATTTTGGAATTGTAGCAAAATTTAGTTCCATAATAAATAAGTGAGATTAATTAATTTTTACACATACATATTTTTATGAAACTCATCAAACTCATTTAAAGTTTTTTCTAAAAGTTTTTTCATATTTTTAAGTATTTCTTCGATTATATCAATCTTATCCGATGTATCAAGAGTTTCTAGTTCTTTAGAATCTTCTAATTTTTTCATAGAGTTATCAAACATTTTTACTATGTTTGTTTTTATGTTGTTTTTAGCATTTTCATCTCTATCTTTATCAGGTTGAAAAATTCCTGCTATTTGATGAGCTAGTTGTGTTACTGGAGATTTTGGAGCATCGTCTTTAAGTTCTTTTAAAAACTCATCTATCATAGGCTGAGCTATTTTCATAAAAGCTTTTATTTCTTTTTTGTCTTGTTTATCTATTCCGTTTGAATCTATACTAAATTGAAATGATTGCATTGATGAGAATGTCATAGAAGTTCTAGAGCCACTTTCATTTTGTTCATGAGAAAAAGATGTTGATTGGTGGTTTGTAAAGTCCATTTTGATAACATCTCCGCTAGAAGTTTTCATAGCAATGTTTAAATCATGTGCTCTGTAAGTATCATAAGCGTAAGATGTATTCATAATAGAGTGCCTTGAATTTTTAATACAGGCATATATCGGATAAAAAAGAAAATACTAAAGCTTTATGATAAAATTGCACTATGAAAAAAAAGTATAATATTTTAGTAACAAATGATGATGGTTATGAAGCAAAAGGTTTGTTGTGTTTAGTAAAAGCACTCAAAGAATTAGATGATGTAAAAGTCACAGTTGTAGCTCCTGCAAATGAAAAATCTGCTTGTGGACATTCACTTACTTTAACTCGTCCACTTCGCTTTGTTGGAGTAAGTGATGATTTTTTTAAACTTGATGATGGAACGCCAAGTGATTGTGTGTATCTGTCTTTAAGTGCAATATATGGAGATGAAAAACCAGACTTGCTTGTAAGTGGGATAAATCGTGGCTCAAACATGGGTGAAGATATAACTTACTCAGGAACTGCTGCTGGAGCTATGGAGGGAGTATTGCATGATATTCCATCAATTGCTATAAGTCAAGTGATGGATTTTACAAATCCTGATGGGGATTTTTCTTTAGCAATGAGGACTATCAAAAAACTTGTTTTAAAGATAAAAGAGGGTTCATTTCCTCTACCAGAGCGTGAATTTTTAAATGTAAATATTCCAGCAGATGTAAAAAAAGCAAAGATGCAAGTAACTTATGCAGGTTATAGAGTTTATGCAAATGATGCTCACTTACATAGAAATCCTCGTGGAGAGGAGCATTACTGGTTAGGATTACATCCACTAAACTTCTCTCCAAGAGATGGCAATAGTGGACTGAGTGATTATGAAGCCATAGAAGCGGGAAATATTTCTATAACTCCAATTCAGCTTGATATGAGTGCTTATAAAAGTATAAAAAGACTTCAAGAGTGGATAGATTAGTTAAGTCCTTAGTCATATGTAACCCCAATTTCAGAAGCTTAAAAAGAGGGCTAATGTGAGACGAAAGTGCGAAGGAGCTACTAGTAGCTTCAAGTACTTTCAACGAAGCAGTAGCTCTCTTTTTAAACTTCCCTTTGGGCGATAATAAGATAAGCTCTATTGCGTCGTTAGATTTTTTTGGATTAGACTAGCTAGTCCTGCATAAATCTGCCTAGCACTAAAGCTATCTTATCATCGCTGAAGTTGGGGTTACATATGACTAAGGACTTATATGAAATATGATCGTATAAAACTTCTGCTTGAGGATAACTTCTCAAAACTCCAAAGTGCAAAAATTTTACTTTTAGGTGTTGGTGGAGTTGGTGGACATTGTCTTGATGCACTTTATAGAAGTGGAGTGACAAATATCACTATAGTTGATTATGACACATACGACAAAACAAATCAAAATCGTCAAATGTGGTCTCAACTACATGAGGGTGAAGTAAAAGTTGATGCATTAAAACAGCACTATCCAGAAGTGATAGCTATAAACAAAAAGATAGATGAGCAGTGGGTAAGTGAGTTTAATTTTGATGAGTATGACCTGGTGCTTGATGCTATTGATGATACAAAAGCAAAACTTGCAATCGCTCAAAAGTGTTATAAAAAACTTATCTCATCATTTGGTTCGGCTAAAAGATTAGACCCTACAAAAGTTCATGTTGATGATATTTGGAAAAGTTATGGAGATAAGTTTGGTTCAAAAATTCGTTATGAGCTTAAAAAGCGTGGTTTTAAGAAAAAATATACTGTAATTTTTAGCTCAGAAGAAGCGATGGTAAAAGCAAAAGGTAGTTTTGTAGGAGTTACTGGTACTTTTGGACATGTAATGTGTGCAGAGGCTATAAAAAAGATACTTAAAGGGTAAATAGATGTTAAGCATTGAAGCTTTGATAAACAATATAATTGAAATGAAAATATTTGTTTGATTTTTTAGAAGTGTACTTAGAGAAATTTAAAATGGAGAAGAATGTTTGATTTTTTAGAAATGTACTTAGAGAAGTTTAAAATGGAAAAGAATGTTTGATTTTTTAGATAACGATTGGTTTATAATAGGGTTAGAAATTGTATTTTTAATAATTATAATTTATGATGTAAAAAAATATATAGAGACTAAAAAAAGAGACTACATAGTAAATATAGTTCTAACACTTGGATTTGCTATATGGACACTCTCTCCAATGTACACAAGTTATTTTGGATGGGAAGATACACAAAAAGAGAAGATGCTTTTAGTGTGTAATGATTCAAATAATACAGAATTATGTAAGTGTGTAGATAATGCACTTTTTAAAGAGTATACATATGATGATTATATAGAAATAAAAGACTCAAGTGAATATAAAGAATTTTTAAAAGAGACTAAAGAGGATTGCTTAGATGATTCTTGGTTTTAATTTAAATAATCCTCTACTTTGTGAAGGTATTATTGGTGATGGGTGTGGTGGTGGAAGACTTTTTGGTATAGAAGATGGAATACTAAGAGCTTTTGATCCACAGAGTGAAGAAATTATAGTACTTTTAGAAGATATAAAAGAGCCAAAATCGATAACTAAAAAAGCTTGTACACTTTTTATAGAGTGTCAAAATGAGAAAATAGAATTTGATTTACCATCTATGAAAGCAACTACAACAAAAATTTGATATAATCAGTGAACTAAAATAATATAAGAGATATAAATATGGAAAAAATTGAACCTATGACACTATTTGGATATGAAAAACTCCAAGCAGAAGTTAAAAATTTAAAAATGGTAAAAAGACCTCAAACTGTAAGAGATATAGAAACAGCACTAGAGCATGGTGATTTAAAAGAAAATGCTGAGTATCATGCGGCAAAAGAGCAGCAAAGATTTATTGATGGTCGTTTAGCAGACCTTGCAGAACTTATAGGGTGTGCAAAGATTGTTGACCCAAGTGAATTAGAACACGCCAAGATAAGTTTTGGCTCAACTGTTGTTATGACTGATATGAATACAGATGAGGAGCTTACTTATACTATAGTTGGTGGATGTGAATCTAATCCAGATATTGGTCTTATCTCTTTTGGTTCACCTTTAGCAAAACAGCTCTTAGGTAAAGAAGAAGGTGATGAGGTTAAAGTTCAACTTCCTGGTGGAAAAAAAGAGTTTGAAATTGATGAAGTGAGATATCAGGAGATAGTTTTTGAGTGTAATTAATGTTGGAGTAGTTGGAGCTAGTGGATATACAGGGTTAGAACTTGTAAAGATACTAATAAATCATCCAAAATTCAATCTTGCATATGTTTGTAATTCTGAGGGTGGAGTAATGCTTAGTGAGCTTCATCCATCCCTTAGTGGTGTTTATGAATGCAAAGTTTTAAAAGCAGATATTGATGATATGGCACAAGAGTGTGAACTTATATTTTTAGCACTCCCTCATAAAACAGCAATGGCATATGTAAAACCTCTTATAGCTAAAGGTGTTAAAGTAGTTGATTTATCAGCTGACTATAGACTTCCACAAGATATATATGAAGAATATTACTGTCTCCATACGGATGTAAAAAATCTTTCTCATGTAGTTTATGGTCTTCCTGAACTGTTTCGTAAAGAGTTGAAAACTGCAAAACTTGTAGCAAACCCTGGATGTTACCCAACTTCAGCAATTTTAGGACTCCTCCCTTTTATGGATAAAAGAGTTCCAAATACTCCTATAATAATAGATGCAAAAACAGGTGTTAGTGGATCAGGAAAAAAGCTAAGTGAAAGTTCACATTTTGTAAATATACATGAAAATATGTTTTCGTATAATCCTTTAGTTCATAGACATGCTCCTGAGATCGCACAAAAGCTAAATGTAGATTTTGATGAGATAAATTTTGTTCCTCACTTAGTTCCTCTAACTCGTGGAATGATGAGTTCTATTTATATACAAGTAAGTGATGATTTTGATGCATTTGAAGTTCTAAGTGAGTTTTATAAAGATGAGCCACATGTAAGAATAAGTAAAAATCCAGTAGATATGAAAAATGTAGCTGGAACAAACTTTTGTGATATATATGTAAAACAAAAAGGCAACATACTTTTTATCTCAAGTGCCATAGATAATCTAATGCGTGGTGCATCATCTCAAGCAGTTGTAAATGCAAATATTATGATGGGGTTTGAAGACTCTTTAGGAATTCCAAATATAGCATATGTCCCATAATCCCCTAGAGATAAAAGAGGGCGCATTTATAGTTTCAGATGCACACTATTCACACCAACGACCAGAGCTACTAAATTTTATAAAAGATATCCATTCAAAAAAACTTCAACCTACACAATTAATTCTTATGGGAGATATCTTTGATGCTCTTTTTGGTGGAGTTGCTTATACACAAAAAATAAATCAAGAGGCTATAAAACTTTTAAATGAGATATCTGTAGAGATAGAGATGATATATCTTGAAGGTAATCATGATTTTAATCTTAAAAATATATTTCCAAATGCAAAAATTTTTCCTATATCGGCACAACCAGTTGAAACCACTTGTAATGGTAAAAAAGTTCTACTTGCACATGGAGATATAGAGGGAGATTTAAGTTACAAAATATATACAGCGATAATTAGAAATCCTTTAATGTTATTTGTATTAAGCAAAATAGATTTTATCTTAGGACATTATATTTTAAAAAGATTAGATATCTACTTGAGTAAGAAGGATGATTGTAAAGAGTTTACAGGTTTAAAAGAATTTATATCCAAAAGATTATATGGAAAATATAAGTGTGATTATTTTATAGAGGGGCATTTTCATCAAAACAAAATAATTAAATATGATGAATTTACTTATACTAATTTAGGAGTTTTTGCATGCAATCAAAGATATTTTATAGTAGACTATTCAATAGATATGGAGTTATTGCAAGAGAAAACTTTCTATAAAGGTGATTAAAATATGAGTGTAGAAAACGAATTAAAAGTTGGTTCAAATGAAATGGAACTTGTTGATTTTCGTATTTTCAAAGAAGAAGATGGTGAAATATACGAGGGCATTTATGGTGTGAATGTATCTAAAGTTCGAGAGATTATTAAATTTCCTCACTTAACAGAACTTCCAGGTACACCAGAATATATAGAGGGTATTTTTGATTTAAGAGATGTTGTTATTCCTGTTGTAAATCTAGCAAAATGGATGAATATTGTAGAGCCAGAGAGCATTAAAAAAGATTTAAGAGTAATAATTACAGAATTTAATCACGTACTGATAGGTTTTGTTGTTCATAAAGCAAAAAGAATTAGAAGAATAAATTGGGATGATATAGAACCAGCTTCTTTTGTTAGTAATGCTAGTTCACTTGATGGAAGCAAAATAACGGGTGTTACTAGAATAGAAGGTGATAATGTGCTCTTAATTTTAGATCTTGAAAGTGTTGTACAAGATTTAGGTTTGTATGAGCCTGATACGCAAAGTGCTCCGAAAAAGATAGAAACTTTTTCAGGTTTAGCACTTATACTTGATGATAGTCTCACAGCTAGAAAAATTGTTAAAGATGCAGTTGTAAAAATGGGCTTTGATGTTGTTGAAGCTGGTGATGGTAAAGCAGGTTTAGAAAAACTAGAAGAGCTATATAATATGTATGGTGATGAGATAACAGATCATCTTAAAATAATTATTTCAGATGTAGAGATGCCAAAAATGGATGGTTTTCATTTTGCAGCTAATGTTAAAGATGATGAAAGATTTAAAGATATTCCAATTGTATTTAATTCATCAATAAGTGATCATTTTAGTGAAAACAGAGGTATAGAAGCTGGTGGTGAAGCTTACTTAGTTAAATTTCAAGCAAGCTCATTTTATGATGAAGTAGCACGAGTTATACGTGCACATATGAAGGTAGGAGTATAAATATGGATGAGTTTCAAGAGATATTACAAGATTTTTTAATTGAGTCTTTCGAGCTAATTGAGCAGTTAGATCAAGATTTAGTTGAGTTAGAAAACAC
>JAFLJV010000230.1 GCA_022712845.1 Sulfurimonas sp.
GGTAAGCATACAACTGTAGTACAGGTTGCTCTTATGAGGAAACTTATAATTATTGCATTCTCACTTTATAAAAATAATAAACAATATGATAAAAATTATCATCAACAAATTTCTAAAGCAGTTACTTAGTGTATAAAAATGCAACATGTATGTGTTAAATTTATAATATTTTTAACGTGGCGACTCGACCTTTTTCCAAATATTTTGAAGTTTGTATGGGCGATTCATGGTGTGTGCAACTGACTACTTGAATATTTATAAAAATAGGTACTGAACAACTATTTGTATTTAAAGAATGAGAAAAACTATATATCTCTCTCAATAACTCTTTTAAATGTATTAAAGTAGTTATCTTTTAACTTATCCATACCCATAGTCACATCATTAACCTTGATAAAATCACCACCAACAGTTCCAATTTTATCAACTGCCATAGACTCATCTAACATCGCTTCAAAAGCTTCTTGATTTTCAGGTTTAACTTCGATGATAGCACGACTCATAGACTCAGCGAAGATATCACGCTCATCTTCAATACTCATCTCCACATCACATCCAAGTCCTGAAGTAGCTACCATTTTAGCTAGTGCGATTGCTACACCACCAGAACTTGCATCTTTAGCACATTCTAGTAGATGTTTTTTATTTGCTTCAATTACTAAATCCCAAAGAGCAAGCTCACTTTTGTAGTTAATCTCAGGAATAATTCCTGCAACAGTTCCACAAATCTCTTTCATATAAAGTGAGCCACCAAACTCTGATTTTGACTCACCTACTAAGTAAAGTACATTTCCTGCATTTTGAAAAGAAGACATTAAAACATTATTTTGATCATCATTTACACCTACAGTTGCGATTGATGGAGTTGGAAAAACTGATACACCATTTGTTTCATTATATAAAGATACATTTCCACCAATTACAGGAGTAATAAGTTCAGCACATGCTTCTTTTATACCTAGACAAGCTTGAGCAAATTGCCACATAACTTCTGGGTTTTCAGGATTACCAAAATTTAAACAATCTGTAATAGCTAATGGTCTAGCACCACTCATAGCAACATTTCTACCAGCTTCCATAACTGCTGCAGCTCCACCATTTTTAGGGTCGATATAGCAGTAACGAACATTACAATCAGCACTCATTGCAAGAGCTTTACCGTTTTCTTTTACACGAATAACAGATGCGTCAAGCATCCCGCCATTTTTGATAGTGTTAGTTTGTACCATTGAATCATACTGAGTATATATCCATGATTTATCTACAACTTCCATAGATTTTATAAGTGTTTCAAACGCATCTTGATTTGAAACTTTATCGAAATCGTTGATAGTTACATCTTTAATTCCATCTAAATAAGCTGGTTTAGTCATAGGACGGTTAAGTTCAGGTGCTTCTTCACTTACTGGGTCAACTGGAACCTCAGCACATTTCTCACCATTCCAAAATAATTCCATGTTTCCAGTTGCAGTAACTTCACCGATTACAGCAGCATCTAAGTCCCACTTTTCAAAAATATCGATGATTGCTTGTTCTGAACCTTTTTTAGCACATAAAAGCATACGCTCTTGGCTCTCTGAAAGCATAAAATCATAAGGAGTCATATTTTCTTCACGAGCTGGAACTTTATCAAGGTGCATAATCATTCCTGAACCCGAGCGTCCAGCCATCTCAAAAGATGAAGATGTAAGACCTGCAGCACCCATATCTTGGATACCAACAACATGATCAGTTTTGAAAAGTTCCATACAAGCTTCAAGTAAAAGTTTCTCAGTAAATGGATCACCAACTTGAACGGTTGGACGAAGAGATTTTGACTCCTCTGTAAAACTATCAGAACTCATTACCGCACCACCAAGACCATCACGACCAGTTTTTGCGCCAACATACATTACTGGATTACCGATACCCTCAGCAACTCCAAGAAAAATCTCATCTGCTTTACAGATACCAAGATTAAAAGCATTAACTAAAATGTTTCCGTTATAACATTCATCAAAAGAAACTTCACCACCAATAGTTGGAACACCCATACAGTTTCCATAACCACCGATTCCCTCAGTTACACCACGAACTAAGTATCTTTGATGTGCAGCAGTTTTGTCATCGTTTAGTATATTACCAAATCTAAGAGCATTAAGTGAAGCTACAGGACGAGCACCCATTGTAAATACATCACGCATAATTCCACCAACACCAGTTGCAGCACCTTGATAAGGTTCTATAAATGATGGATGATTATGTGATTCCATTTTAAATACAGCAGCGTAACCATCACCAATGTCAATAACGACAGCGTTTTCACCTGGACCTTGGATAACCCATGGAGCTTTAGTAGGGAAACCTTTCAAGTGTACTTTTGAAGATTTGTAAGAACAGTGTTCTGACCACATTGCTGAGAATATTCCAAGCTCAACTAAGTTAGGCTCGCGTTTAAGTATCTCTTTTATATGAGTGTAATCATCTTGTGAAAGTTTATGGTTTGATAGTTGTTCGTCGATGTTTT
>JAFLJV010000116.1 GCA_022712845.1 Sulfurimonas sp.
TAAACTGTGATTTCATTCACTATGCCCGGATGGCGAAATTGGTAGACGCAGGGGACTTAAAATCCCCCGGTAGCAATACTGTGCCGGTTCAAGTCCGGCTCCGGGCACCATTGATATGAAAGATAACTGGTGCCATCGCCAAGTGGTAAGGCCGCAGCCTGCAAAGCTGCTATCCCCAGTTCAAATCTGGGTGGCACCTCCAGTTTATAAATATAAAATAACAAACACGTGGATCTTTGGCAGAGTTGGTCGAATGCACTGGTCTTGAAAACCAGCGAGGGTTATACCTCCCAGAGTTCGAATCTCTGAGGGTCCACCATTCTTAAAACTCATTAAACCTCATGAATAGCGAACAAAACAAACTATTATAAGAAATCAAATTATTTCTATTGCTACCCTATTGCTACCCAAATAATCATGAAAAATCTACGACAAACTTACTTTGGCTCAAAATATATTCACGAGGTTCTACATCTTTAATACTAAATTTTTTACTTTTTAATGCTGTTGGATGACTTTTTACATCCCAATAAAGCAGTTCTTTATATAATTCTCTCATAATATCTAAATCACATCTGAACTTTCTTGCATATTCATGCAATAAATATAGACGATTTTTTATCCTACTTACTTGTTTTATAAAGTCTACTTTAGAATACAAGATAAAACCATTTGGCATATCAGCTATATCATTTTTCATTGATTCTAAATGAAATTTTGGTGTTAAAGCATCAATAAAAGTTTTTTTAATCTCCGAACTATATTCTAATGTAAATGTATCAAATAAAAAATCTGTAATGACAGGGTAAAAACAAGATTTGTCTTCAGGCTTGATAATAAAATTTGTATTAGTTTTTTCTAGCAAGTTAAATATATTTGTAATATCTTCTATTATTTCAGCTTTAGCGTAACAATCCTCAAACATCTTGTCATGTTTTATCTTTAATTCTTGACAAGATATGTATTTATCTTGGCTTCGCATATCTTCACATAATATTTCAGCAGCTTTAATAGAATTGTTATAAAGTTCTATTTTCTTTTCAAAATTCAAATTTTCATCAGTAATTTTATTTTTGTATGTTTCACATAACAAGCCTATAAGATTATGTATATCCAAAAACATAAAGTGTTTGCTTGCTTGAATACTATATCTATTATCTTCCTTCTTTACTTTATTACAAATTAAATCTTTTTTTTTAATGAAACAGCAAGCACATGCTTGGTCATATCTTTATTTCTATTTAATGCAAACCTACACCCTTGATTAATTAAACTTCTACTGTAACCCATACACAAATCAGTTAATAATGACATTACAATTCCTTATGTTCTATGACTTTGCTATCTTTATATACTGCTCAGTTATATAATCAAACAAATAGTATTAAACTTGTCAAAACCCATTTTATATTTTAGGTTTCGACTAACTATGTTTATTTATATAAAATTCCCTAATCTTCAATAGATAAAACTATATAAAGGCATACAAATGGACACTTCTGTACAAGCTACCTATTCTTACTTAAAAGATAAGTATAGCAAATCAATAATAAATAAGAGAGAGATGGCTCATGAATTAAATATATCTCTATCTACATTGGACTTATATATATCAAAAGGAATTGGATGTCCAAGGTATAAAAAACTTGGAACAGCAAAAAATGCTCGTGTTGTTTTTAACATATATGATATTGCAGTTTATTTAAATAGTGAACAAATTGAAACTATGTAATTGAAAGTATATAAAGAAAATAAGCTCTCGGCGTATGAGAGCCAGCATATGTCCTGACGGACAAAACTGGTTAGGGATTAAATCCCTAAAACCCTATTTATATATGGAGATATTGTGAAAAATAAAGAAAATCGTAGTATAAAAAAATCATTTAGATTTACTCAAAATGAATGGTCATTAATTGAAAACAAATGTGCACTAGCAGATATTACACCCACACAATATTTTCAACAAGTTGCAATTTATGGGAGAACTGCAAAAAGAGATTGCTTAAAAGAGAAACAACTATATATTGGACAAATAGCAATGATTGGAAATAATATAAATCAAATAGCTCGTAAATTAAATATTGATAAAAATGTTGATTTTTGGATGCTTCAATTACTTATAAGAATAGAAAAGTATTTGAATGAAAAATTATTACTATGATTTTAAAAATAAACAGAAAAAGTAGAGGTCGAAAAGGCGTAATTGAGTACTTACTTAATCAACGAGAGCAAGAAGGAACAGCAATAACACTGAGAGGTAATCCAGAAATCACTAAGAGTTTAATTAAAACTATTGAGAGAAAACATAAGTATCTCTCTGGTGGTTTAATGTTTGCAAAAGAAGAGCACATAAATGAAAACCAAAAAAATCAAATTATGAACGCTTTTGAAAATGTGCTTTTTGCAGGACTTAACTCAAATCAATACAATATTATTTGGGTGGAGCATGTTGATAAAGGTCGTTTAGAACTGAACTTTGTTATTCCTCGTATTGAGTTAACTACAGGGCATGACTTAGATTTATACTCTCATATAAGGGACTTGCCAATTTTCGATATGTGGAAAAATGGAATTAACAAAAAATATAATCTTTCAGACCCTAATGACCCACGCAGAGCAAGAACAATATCTGAAAGAACTAAAACAGCCAGAGGAAGAGGAACTATCGTAGCCAATCGCAAAACTTTAGATAAAACTTTGCATAAATTGGTGCAGGATAGACAGATACGAAATAGAAAACAAATGATTGAACTTTTGCATCAAAGTGGCTATGAAATTACACGAGAAAATACTGAAAGCATAAGTGTTAAACATAATGATATAGGTAAAAAAGCCTTAAAACTAAAAGGAGGAATTTATATTGAAAACTTCAAAAGCCTTAGAGACATTGAAAGCATCTGCACAGAGCGAGAGTTACGAATTAGAGAATACGATAATAGAGTTGCACGAGATGAAATTAAAGAACCTAGAGAAACATATAAAAAGTACCTACAAACACGAATTGAGCGACATAAAAAACGATATTCAAGACCTAAAGGAATTTATAAAACAAAGTCACAGACTGTTGAAACAAGAAATAAAAACAACTTGGTTACAACGTCTATTAATCAAAATGAAAAGGTAGAAGTAGATGACAGAATTAGAAAATTTATTGAAGCAAGCAATTCAAAACGAGAAGAACGCATCAGAAGAGTTAAAGAGCGAGAGAAACGACTACTTGAACAAATTAAAAACTCTAACATCAAGCTATCAATTAATTATAGAAGAACAGAAGCAGAGTTACTTAATAAGTTTGCAAAAACAAGAAGTAATGTGGAAAGAAACATTGAAAGAAATTCAAAGCAAATTGATACAGAGACTATCAAAACAAATGATAATAACAAAAGAAACTCAAGCGAAATACATGAATTACTTGCAAGAGTTGATGAACAGTATTCAAGACTTAAAAAATCAATTAAAGGAGTTATAGATGAGATAAAAAAATTAAAAATATTTAAAATAGCGAAGGAAGACATGATGTCTAAAGATAGACAAACAATCAACAAATCACGAAGGAGATAATGATGAACAATTGTATTATATGTTCAAATACTGGGAAAAGCCGTAGATTTTTTATAGACGAAGAGCCATTATGTGATTCTGATTACATAGATTATTTAGAACTTTTAATTACTGATATGAATGAAACCATACCACCAAAATCTGCAAATAATGCATTTTCAAGATTAAGAATGAATCTAAATACTGAATCAAAAAAAATATACAATAGGCAACCTACTATAAGAAAACGAAGAAGATAGCTAGTTATGATAAATTATCAATCCAC
>JAFLJV010000117.1 GCA_022712845.1 Sulfurimonas sp.
TGCTCTTCCGATCTAGGTATGCTTATAGTTTTAGCAGTATATGCCATTATCGGCGGTCGTTTCTTTTGCTCATGGGTATGCCCTGTAAATATAATTACAGAAACTGCTACTTATTTAAGAAAACTACTTAATTTTCCGCAAAAAGAGGAAGCTCTAAAATTTAGTAGAAATCTTAGATATTGGATTATTTTAATGACACTTATTTTATCTTTTATCTTTTCATTATCAGCATTTGAGATGCTAAGTCCTATTGGGATTGCACATAGGGGTATCATATTTGGTTTTGGTTCTGGATGGTTTTTTCTACTTGGAATTTTTCTATTTGATCTATTCTCACAAAGACATGGCTGGTGTGGTCATATCTGCCCACTTGGTGGATTCAACGCTATTGTTGGTAAATATTCACTCATTAAAGTTGTTCACGATAGTACTAAATGCTTATTTTCTTTTGCATGCTTTAATGCTTGTCCTGAAAAAGAGGTATTAAGAATGGTAGGTAAAAAGAGTGTTGTAATAACTGGTATGGCATGTATAAAATGTGCTCAATGTATAGAAGTATGCGACAATGGTGCTTTTGAGGTTTCAGTAGTTGGTTTAGCAAAGCAAATTAGGGATAAAGGATAAATTATGAGATTTTTAATTTTAAGTATTTTTATTATTTTAAGTATATCTGCAAAGGAGATTACTCCTTATAGATACGTTACCGCTAGTGATGCAGTATCTGATTTTGTAAAAGTTGGAAATACTTTAGTTATTGGTACAGAAGAGGGAACCATAGATATTTATGATTTGAAAAAAGATAAAATTATTGATAATATAATTTTAGAAAAACAAACAAATATCTTGGGTGAAGAGATGGGTATTTTAATCATGAGTGTTGATTATCTAGATGGCAAAATTGCTTTTTTAACAAGAAGGTTAAACACTTGGGGAGATTTTTATGTTTATGAGAATAAAAAGTTAATTAAATTAATAGATAATTCTGAGCATATAACACTGCAAAAATTAGCTTTCATTAATAAAAATCTAGTAATTATTTCTACTATGGGTAATGAGTTAATGCTTTACGATATTGAAAAGAAAAAGTTTCTCTATAAAAAACAACTAAACTTATCTAGTTTTTCAGACTTTACACTAAGTGAAGATAAAAAATATGTATTTACTGCTGATGAAACACCACTTACCTATAAGATTGAAATTAGTAGTGGTAAAATTATTAAAGAGTATAGTGAGGCAAATAAAAGAGATGTGTTTAGTGTAGACTATAAAAATAAGTTACTCTTAAGTGGTGGAAAAGATAAACGAGTGATACTTTACAAAACACCAACTTCATACAAAATGACCAAGGCAGATTTTTTTGTTTATACAGTGGCCCTAAATCCGGATGCGACTAAAGCTGCTTACGATAAAAATGAGGTAAATGACATATCTATTATAGACACCAAGACATTAAAGAAGTTATATCTTTTAAAAGGTCATAAACAAACAACTGTCAAAATAGATTTTTTTAAAGAAGATGAATTACTTAGTGCTGATGAAGATAATAAATTAATGTTTTGGAAATTAAATTAATGAGCTTTTGCTTTACTTTAAATATTTATATGATAAAATATTATAATTATTATTAAATTGGGATAACAATATTGAAAGCAAATGACAAACTACTAAAAATTATTTCAAATGAGACTAAAGACTCAATAGATAGTTTATCTGTTGTTACTCCAAGTATATATGCCTCGGTATTTTCAAAATTTGCCTCGGATTATAATCAAACCATTGAAAATGAAAAAGAACTATCTCACGATCTTATTGCACAAGAGTGTTCAACTCTAACAGACTTACAAACTAAAACTTCTAAAAATGTATCACAACTAAGTCAAAGTACAAATAAGGCTATAAAAGCTATAAAAAACAATGATGAATCTGTACTTCAAGAGGTTCTAGAAGAAACAGAAGAACTTCGTCAAGAAATTTTAAAACTAAAAGCAGCTGTATATAAAGATGAACTTACTCATGTTTTTAATAGAAAATGGTTAAATGATAATCTTTTAGATGAGGAACAAGATAAATTCATCAAAGCCGGAACACTAGCAATGATAGATTTAAACTATTTCAAAATAATCAATGACACATATGGTCATATTATTGGTGATAAAGTTCTAATATTTATAGCAAATCAATTAAAGCAAATGAAAGAGAATGTTATCAGATATGGTGGGGATGAATTTATAATTATATTTTCAGATAAAATAAATTCAGAAGAAGCCTTAACAAAAATAAAAGAATTACGAGAGAAAATAATCAACAAAAAGCTAAAAGCTGGAGACTCAGAATTTAGAATTAGTTTTTCTATAGGTACTTATGAATTTAAAAGTGGTGACATACTTTCTGATGCAATAGAACTAGCAGATAAGAATATGTATGCAGACAAAATAAGTATTAAAGAAAGAATAACTGGAATTTAACATCCTTTTTGATATAATCGCGAAAATATTATATCACTACATGTAAGGTCATTAAATGTCAGAAAACAGCTACAACCCACAAGCAACAGAAGATAAATTTTATAAAATATATGAAGATAGAAAGTACTTCGAAATAGATGGAAATAAAGCCATCCAAGAAGAGGGAAAAAACTTCTCTATCATGATGCCACCGCCAAATGTTACAGGTCGCCTACACATTGGTCATGCACTTACATTTACACTTCAAGATATCATCACTCGTTACAAAAGAATGGACGGATTTAAAACTCTTTGGCAACCAGGAACAGACCACGCCGGAATTGCTACTCAAAATGTTGTAGAGAAACAACTTCTAGCAGAGGGTACTACTAAAGAAGCACTAGGTCGTGAAAAATTTCTAGAGCGTGTTTGGGCTTGGAAAGAAGAATCTGCTGGAATTATGACAGAGCAGCTTCGTAAAATGGGTGTATCTCCTGCTTGGGAACGTGAACGTTTTACTATGGATGCTGGTCTTCAAAAAGGTGTTAAAGAAGCTTTTGTTAAACTTTATAACGAGGGTCTTATAGTTCGTGGAAACTATATGGTTAACTGGTGTACACATGATGGTGCACTTTCAGACATCGAAGTTGAGCATGAAGATACAAATGGTAAGTTTTATCATATCAAATATCCATTTGCTGATGGAAGTGGTTTTGTAGAGGTTGCGACAACTCGCCCTGAAACATATTTTGGTGATACTGCAGTTATGGTTCATCCAGATGATGAAAGATATAAGGACCTAATTGGTAAAAAAATTCGTCTTCCTTTACTTTCTCGTGAAGTTGCAATTATTGCAGATACTCATGTTGATATGGATTTTGGAACGGGTGTTGTTAAAGTAACTCCTGCACATGATCAAAACGATTATGAAGTTGGAAAAAGACATAACTTAGAATTTATCACTGTATTTGATGAAAAAGGAATACTTAACGACTATGCTGAAGAGTTCAAAGGTCTAGATAGACTAAAAGCTCGTGAGACAATCGTTAATCGTCTTGATGAAGAAGGTTTTATGGTGAAGATAGAAGACCATAAACATCAAGTTGGACACTGCTACAGATGTAAAAGTGTTGTTGAGCCATATATCTCTAAACAATGGTTCTTAAGAAAAGAAGTAGCAAAAAAATCAATTGAAAAGACAAATGCTGGAGAAGCTACATTTTTCCCTCCACATTGGATAAACTCTTATAACTCATGGATGGGTGAACTTCGTGACTGGTGTATATCTCGTCAACTTTGGTGGGGACATCAAATCCCAATATTTTACTGTGATGATTGTGAACATGAATTTGCATCTGAAGATGAACATCCAGAAGCTTGTCCAAAATGTGCATCTAAAAATATCACTCAAGACCCTGATGTTTTAGATACATGGTTCTCATCTGCTTTATGGCCATTTTCAACTTTAGGTTGGGGAAAT
>JAFLJV010000118.1 GCA_022712845.1 Sulfurimonas sp.
TTACTTAACTTAATCTATAAAGATTTAACTTAAGTAACCCCTCAAAGCCTAGCTCTTTACTGAGTTAGGCTTTTTTTTTCTTCAATTTTAATGCGATCGTGGTGGAACGGTAGACACGCGGGCTTGAGGGGCTCGTGCCTAACGGTGTGAGGGTTCAAATCCCTCCGATCGCACCATCTTCTAGCTATAATAAAAAATCTTAAAATAAATTGCTATAATAATATCCAAGGATTATTTATGAAGATTGCAAAAAATATTACAGAGCTTATTGGAAATACACCTTTAGTAAAATTAAACACTCCTTCAGAGCTTACAGGAGCCACTATTATTGGTAAATGTGAGTTTATGAACCCTACTAGTTCAGTTAAAGATAGAATTAGCTTTAACATGATTAAAAAAGCTCAAGAAGCAGGGCAAATAAATAAAGATACAGTTATTATAGAACCAACTAGTGGTAACACAGGTATTGCATTAGCAGCAAATTGTGCTGCACAAAATATCAAACTAATTTTAACAATGCCTGAGTCTATGAGTATGGAAAGAAGAAATTTGCTTAAAGCGTTGGGTGCTCAGCTTATTTTAACACCAGCTCCTTTAGGTATGGGTGGTGCAATTTCAAAAGCTGATGAACTGCATGCTGAGACTCCAAATTCTGTACTTTTACAACAGTTTAACAATATGGCAAATGTAGAGATTCATGAACTAACAACAGCAAAAGAGATTTTAAGAGATACTGATGGAGATATTGATGTTTTTGTAGCAGCTGTTGGAACAGGTGGAACAATAACTGGTGTCTCAAAGTACTTTAAAGAGATGGGTAAAGATATACCAATGTTTACTGTTGAGCCAGAAGCTTCTGCTGTTTTATCTGGTGAGAAACCTGGACCTCATGCTATTCAAGGTATTGGAGCTGGTTTTGTTCCAAAAATTTTAAATACTTCAGCTTATGGTGAGATTATAAAAGTTAGTAATGAAGATGCTATGAAGGCTGCAAGAATGTTAGCTGAAAAAGAGGGTCTTTTAGTTGGTATATCTTCTGGTGCAAATGTACATGCAACAATGCAAATAGCTTCACGTCCAGAGTATAAAGGTAAAACTTTAGTTACTATCCTTTGTGATACAGGAGAGAGATACTTAAGTACACAACTCTTTGATGATGAAGAGGAGTAGTTATTTAGAAACTATTAAATCTATTGATGGAGAGATTTATAATATAGAGTACCATCAAAAAAGATATGAGAGTGTACTTGATTCTATAGGTATTTTAGAAAAAGAAGATTTACGTAAATATATAGACCCACCAAAGTATGGTATATATAAATGTAAATTAGTGTATACAGATGATACTATAGATGTTTCATATCATGAATATAAAAAAAGAGAAGTAAACTCTTTAAAACTTGTTTTTAACAATGATATAGAATATTCAAAAAAACTTGAAAATAGAGATGAAATAAATGCTTTATTTGAATTACGAGAAGAATGTGATGATATTTTAATTATAAAAAACTTACTTATATGTGATACAAGTATTGCAAATGTGGCTTTTTATAGGGATGGGGAATGGTTTACTCCTAAAGAACCTCTTTTAAAAGGTACCACAAGAGCTAGACTAATAGATGAAGGTAAAATAATAGAATCTGATATAAAAGTACAAGATATACGAAGTTTTTCTAAAATTGCACTACTAAATGCTATGATTGACTTTGATGTACTTCAGCAGTATGAAATTTTGATATAATTTCATATAACAAGGAGTCTTTTTGCTAGATAATGTAATAGAAGATGTAGATTTTGCAAACTTAATGCAAAAAAATATACAAGAATTGATAATTTACCTTTTTAATAAAGAGCAAAATTTTGGTATTTTATGTAAAATAGAAGAAGTATCTTTTGAACCTGCATTACCTGATGAAATTAGTGCGGAATTTAGACCTATGACACTATTTTTTTTAGCAGGATATACTTTTGATACTGCTAGAATTGAACAAGGCACCCTTATCTTTGAAGCTGGTTTTGGGGGTGATAATTTTGGTTCATTTGTTAGTGTACCACTTCTTAGTATAATGCAAGTTATTGTAGATGAAACACCAGTTCTTATAAATTTAGCAAGTTACAATGGTGACTTTCAAGTCAAAGAAACACAAAAGATGGATGGAGATGGAGTAGATAATTCTATGGCTTCTTTTTTGTCAAATCCAGAGAATTCAAAGTTTTTAAAATAGAGTTTTACTCTATTTTAATTATACTTTATTAAAAGAGAGAAGATAACTAATAACGTTATCAACAAAAGCGTCGTGCTTTCTCTCTTTTAAATAAGCTATATAAAAGTTTCTTTCAATTTTATAGTTTTTCAGTCGTGCTTCAAAAAGAGTTCCATTTTTTAATTCACTACTTATTACGTGGCGACTCATTACTGATACAACAGGTCTTTTACTTTTAGAATCAGCATGTATAATAGATTCTTTAATAGCTGTTGGGCTTCCAAGAACACCAAGAACATTAAAGTTATTACACTGAACACCCATCTCTTCAAAAACCTCACTTGTTAGTTTTCTAGTATGTGAATGTTCATCTCTACAAATCCAGTCAAATCCCATTAAATCTTCTGCTGTAAGTTGTTTTTTAATTTGTTGATTTGAAAATACAACTAACTCATCTAAAACCCATTCTCTATATATAATTCCATCTCTAAAAATAGGGGATTCTATAAGAGCAACATCAATTTTTTTATCTTCTAGTTGGTCTATAATCTCACTTGAGAGAGCAACATTCATATAAACATTGTTGTTAATTCTTTTTTTGATTTCACCTAAGTAATTTGGAAGAACATAATTACCAATTGCATATGATGAACCCATAACAAATGTAAAATCTTTATTTATAATTTTTAAAAGTTCTTTTTCACTATTTGATATCGCTTTTTCGAGTCTTGTTGCAATTCTATAAAGATCTTCACCCTCTTTTGTAAGAAGAATTCCATTCTTTTTTCTTTCTACAATAGTTGTATCAAGATAATCTTCTATAAATTTAATCTGCTGAGTAACGGCTGGTTGGGATATACCTAGCTTTGCAGATGCCTTAGAAAAACTTTTTTCCTTGATAACCATTAAAAATGTTTGTAGCTTTGCAAAATCTTTTAACATAATAATTCCTATAAGTTTAAATAATAAAGTAAATTATAACTCAAAATTATAATTAATGCAATAGGTGTATAATATTTATAGTAATTTTAGATATAATATTTAATAAAATACAAAAGTTAGTGATAAATGGAAAAAATATTTGATAAATTAAATGATTCTCAAACTAGAGCTGTAAAACACTCAGAGGGTCCTGTCTTAATTTTAGCAGGAGCTGGTAGTGGAAAAACAACTACTATTGTTTCTCGTTTAGCATATCTTATAAAAGAGGTAGGGATACCCGCTTCAAATACTTTGACACTTACATTTACTAATAAAGCTGCAAAAGAGATGAGAGACCGTGCTTATAGTATGATGGACAACCCAGCTTATCCTCCACTTTTATGTACTTTTCACAAATTTGGATTGCTTTTTTTAAAGTTTAATATTCACCTTTTAAATAGAGCAAATAATTTTGTAGTTATAGATACAGATGATAAAAAAAGAATTATTAAAAGAATTAACTCAGAGATTTCAACTCCACTTATAGCAAGTGAAATATCAAGATATAAAAACTCACTTCTCACGCCTGATGATGCGTATAAACAAGCAGAACTTTATAATTATCAACAAATTGCTAAAGTGTATGAAGAGTATGAAAAATATTTACTTGAAAATAATTTAGTTGATTTTGATGATTTAATTGCTCTAACTTATAAACTTTTAGATGAAAATCCTGATTTAGCGGAGAAAACATCAAAGAAGTATACTTATATTATGGTTGATGAGTACCAAGATACTAATGAATTACAGTTAAAACTTTTACAAAAACTTTGTTCTACTCACAATAATATCTGTGTTGTTGGTGATGATGATCAGAGTATTTATGGTT
>JAFLJV010000226.1 GCA_022712845.1 Sulfurimonas sp.
TTAAAATTACAAAAAAATGATACACAACCTTTAGAAGAATTGTTAAATATATAAAATTATTATTTTTAATTAAGAATAGTTATAGTTTATGTGTTTATAATTGTATTATAACAATTATATTTACATAGGAATTAACTATGATCAAAAAATCTACTTTTAATATTAAAAGAATCTTTTATGTGCTTATATCTCTTTGTTTAACTTCACTTTGTACATTAAATGCAAAAGAGATGACATCTAAAGACCTTATGATACAGATGAATTACATCAATCAAGATATAGAAAATATTCGCTTAGAGTTAGGTATTTCAAAAACTGTTATTGATCACCCAATAATAAAAGATGCTGCCTCACATGAAGTAGTATTTCAAGCAATAACATTGTGTGAAAAAGCAAAACTTTTACGTTTTGAATGGACTCGCACAATAAAAGAATGTCCCCCCTTAGATGCTTATCATATAAAATTATCTGATGTACAAACACAACTCAACACCACTTTAAAACATTTACAAAAAGTTAAAGAACGCTTTAAAATGGACTCATTAACAAATCAAACAAATCAAACAAATCAAACTGAAATATTTGAAGCCATTATGGAAAGCAATCAACATTTAAATAAACTACTTAGAAAACATTACTCTCCAGATGATGTATACAGAAAAGTAACACGTGCTATATACTATAACGCAGATTTATTAAAAAAATTTTCACAAATAAAAGAACGAATTCCACCAACACCCTCTTTTGAGAGTAAAAAGACACCTACTGATGTTTATATGAGATTAATAAGATCATTTGAATTACTTTCTAATATTTTAAATATATCTAATAAAGATGCATTACATTTTGAAATTAATGAAAAAGCTAAACATAATTTAGTTCCAAGTGATGTATATGATGTTGCTACATTATTGGTTTCTGAACTTTCGTATCTGTACCTACTCTCAGGTGGCAAAGATAGTATAAAATCGTATCAGCCTTCTCCTAAAACTCCATCTGATGTATATCAAAGAGCTGGAATTTTACTTAAACAATTACAGATACTACACAATGAAGTTGAGAAAAATCCTAATTGGCTAAATAAAGACCTTTAAATGAGCTGGCTTATGCAGATGAAACAAAAAAGTAAAATGCTTGGCTTCAAACTAATTGTATCACATTTAAGTATAGCCTTTATGGGTGCTGTTTTTTTAATTCTTAGTTTATTATTTCATGAATCATTATCTAATAAAATATTTAATTTAGTCTTAGATAGTAGCCCAAGAGTTGAATATTTAAATAACATCAGTACAAATCTTAAAAGTTCACATGCAGAACTTCTAGAAGAAGCTCTATTTAAAAATGGAACCCCAGAACATAGACAAAGCATATGGAGAAAAGAGATTTGGACCTCTCTTGATAAACTAGAACAAAGATCTAAAAGACAATGGAATATACAAGATAAAAATAAGAAATTAAATGAGATAAAAAGCTTACTAAGTGAGATATATGTTCAACAGTGGAAAATAGAAGATATCGCAAATACTAGTGCTAATTCACAAGCTACATATATCCTTCAATCACAAGCATTACCTCAAGCTAAAAATATGGAGCATCATATAGAAGCTCTTATATTTTTACTAAAAAAACAATCTCACACTATCATAACAGCAGATATATTAATACTATTTATGGAATTAAGGTTAGCAATAAATGGCAGTTTATCTGCTCTTGAACGTATTGGTTATGCTCATGAAATTCATGCCAGAGTTGATTATGAGCATTATATAAATGAGTTCGAATTTACTATGAAAAAATTAAAAAAATATAAAAGTTATTTTACTCCAGAGATGCTAGATATTTTTAAATGGTTAAAACTAGAAGAAAAAGCCTATATAAAACTAGAAAAAATCATAGAAAATTCTACACAAACTATTACTGAGAAAATATTTAATAATTATCTAAATCCTTTAGATATAAGTGTATTTAAACTTTTAAATGAAATTACAAAAGAATTAAAAGAACAATTAGATAGAGATACACAAAATGCCATAGAACAAAGCAATAAAATTATGTGGATTTCAAGAATATTAGTTATTTTAATGATGATTTTTGCTATATATATGGCTATTAGAGGATCGCGTAACATTACAAATCCTTTAGCTAAACTAAACGAAGCTGCACAAGATTTTACAAGTGGAAAACTAAGTAATGATATAAAAGAAGAAGGCAGTATAGAATTAAAAACTCTAAGCCATACATTTAATACAATGCGACACACCATAGAAGAAAATATAAGCTTAATAACTTCTGTACTAGAAACTGCACCTGATGGCATTTTAATAACAAATGAAAGTGGTCAAATTGAATCTTTTAATAGTGCTGCTGAAGATATATTTGGATGGAAATCTTTAGATATTCTTGGTAAAGATATTTCCATTTTACTTCCTCTTAAAGATCGTAATAAAAATAATATTAAAATATTAAAGAAGTTAAGTCAAAAAAAATCAAATCTTGAGTTAAATGGTTTAAAAATTGATAATACCACCTTTCCAATGAGACTTTCAATTAGCAGTGCAAAAGTAAATGACAAACAAATTTACACTATCATTGCTACAGATATAAGTGAGCAAAATAAAATTCAAGCGACTCTGATAGCTGCAAAAGATAAAGCAGAAGCTGCAAATCGTGCAAAAGCCGCTTTTACTGCAAACATGAGTCATGAAATCAGAACACCTATGAATGCAGTTATCGGTTTTGCAGAGGTTGTACTACAAGACATCTCACTTAGTAAAGAAACAAAAACACATGTAGGAACTATACTAAATTCTGCAAAAGCATTGCTTGGAATAATTAATGATATTTTAGATTCTTCTAAACTAGAGAGTGGAAAATTTACACTTGAAACTATATGCTTTCATCTACCAAATTTAATAAATGACACATTACATACACTAAGATTCCAATCAGAAGAAAAAAACATATCTTTAGAGGTTAATTATAATGAAACTCTTCCTGTGCGTGTTATGGGTGATCCAACTCGCTTACGACAAATAATATTAAACTTAGTTGGCAATGCTATTAAATTTACTGAAAAAGGTAGTATTTTACTATCTGTAAAAGCTTCTAAGGATTTGGATATGTTCTCTTTTGCTATTGCAGACACGGGTATAGGTATGTCCAAAGAACAAACAAAAAAGGTATTTGATTCTTATACACAAGCTGATGATGCGACAACAAGACGATTTGGAGGTACTGGACTTGGAACAACAATATCTAAACAAATCGTTGAACTTATGGATGGAAAAATATGGGCAGATAGTACTCTAAATAAAGGTTCAACTTTTTATTTTGATATTAAAATGTTAGAAGCAGACCCATCAATAGAGTGTTTATATGAAAATTCATCCATAATTAAAGAGCTTTTTTCACCACGTCTTTTTCATATACTGCTTGCTGAGGATCTTAAAACAAATGCAACACTTATTATGTTGCGTTTAAAAAACTTAGGACATACTATAGAGTGGGTAGATAATGGTAAAAAAGCTGTTGAAGCTTATAAGCCAAATAAATATGATCTTATCCTTATGGATGTACAGATGCCAGAACTCGATGGTATAGAAGCTACAAAAGCAATTAGAGAATTAGAAAAACACTCAGACACTCACTTAAGTATCTTAGCTCTTACTGCTAGTGTAATGGATGAAGATATTCATAAATGTCTTAAAGCTGGGATGGATGAGATTGCTTCTAAACCTATAGATATGACTCAACTACTTAACACAATGGAAAAAATCATTCCAAAAAATTTAGGTACATCAAATTCTATGCATGAAATACCTTTAGAAGATACAACAACTATTGATTTTTCACCTCTTAATAATGTTATAGATTATGAAAAAGCTTTACAAACTTGGCAAGATTCTGAAGTTTATCTAGATGCGTTGATATCATTTGCCAAACAAAGAGCTAATAGTGCTAAAGAGATTGAAAGATTATTATTTCAAAAAAATTGTGATACTAAAAATATAAAAAAAATACTTCATGCTCTTAATGGTTTAAGTGGAAATCTAGGAATGACTTCTTTGTATAATACTATAATTAGTATAAGTTCAGATATAAAATGTCATCGCATTAAAGAAGCAAAGATCAGTGTAAACATACTTCATGATGAACTTCAAAATGTAGTTGAAGTTATTAACAAGCTCAACAATTTAAAAAGTGAAACGAATGTAGATATAGAAAATGTAGATATAGAAACTAAAAATAACCTAATTTCAGATTTAAAAGATTCACTTAAAAGTCTTGATTTAGACAAGATTGAAGCATCATTTAATAAACTAAGTAAAGTTATTAGTAAAAATGATTTACAAGATGTCAATAATGCTATAGATATATTTGATTTTGAAGCTGCTGAAAATGCACTAAAAAACATAAAGATAAAGGAATAAATATGAAAACAATATTAATTGTAGATGATGAACCAAACAACCTAAAAGTACTTAGACAAATTTTAAAAAATTCTTATCAACTTATTTTTGCACCAAATGGTCAAAAAGCTATAGATGCTGCAACTACACATTTACCTGATATGATTTTATTAGATATTATGATGCCAGATATGGATGGTTATAAGGTATGTAAAATACTAAAATCAAATAAAACTACAAAAGAGATACCTGTAATTTTCGTAACTGCTATGAGTGATATGGATGATGAAATAAAAGGTTTTGAAGCTGGTGGTGTTGATTATATAATCAAACCTGTTTCTGGTCCTATAGTTCATAAACGTATAGAAACTCATCTGTCTTTAATTAGAGCAAAAGAGTTAGAAGATTCTCAAAGAGAAGCGATTTTTATGTTAGGCGAAGCTGGACACTATAATGATACTGACACAGGAGTACATATATGGCGTATGGCAGCATATACACATGCTATAGCAATTGCTGCTGGTTGGAATGAAAGAATGGCAGAGAGATTAGAACTAGCTGCTTCTATGCACGATATGGGAAAGATTGGTATTCCTGATGAGATATTAAAAGCTCCTAGAAAGCTTACAAAAGATGAATATACAGCTATGCAAGAACACTCCATTATAGGAGCAAATATTTTAAAAAAAAGTCATCTATCTCTTTTTCAACTAGCTTCTGAAGTTGCTATGTATCATCATGAAAAATATGATGGAAATGGTTACCCTGAAGGATTAAGTGGTGAAAATATTCCAGAATCAGCAAGGATTGTAGCACTTGCTGATGTTTTTGATGCTTTAACAATGCGACGACCATACAAAGAACCTTGGAGTGATGAAGATGCATTAAAGGAGATTCAAAAATGTTCTGGAACTCACTTTGATCCAAAATTAGTAGATATTTTTGTAGATATTTTTCCAAAGCTTTGTGATATTAAATTAAAATGGGAAAAGAATCCTTAGTATTTTAACTTTTTATCAATATTATCAATTGGCTTAATTCCATTTACTAAAGCATAAAGTGTAGGCAAATATAAAAGATTTAAAACTGTTCCCCAAATAAGACCAAAGCCTAAAGATATAGCTATTGGTTGAAGGATTACAGCTTGTCCCGTAGCATAAAACATTATAGTAAAGAGTCCTAAAAACGTTGTAACTGTTGTAATTACTATGGGACGAAGTCTTAGTTTTGCTCTTTGAAAAAATGATTCTGTATCATGAGTTCCATGTAGAAAATTCAGCATAATTATCCCATCATTTATAACAACCCCAGCTAATCCTAAAATTCCTATGATAGAAGGCATTGACAAGTTTAAACCTAAAATTTGATGTCCTATTAATGCCCCTAAAACAGATAAAGGAATAATACTCATAACCATAAGTACATATTTTATTTTTGAAAAAATCAGCAACAATGTTAAAAATATTAAAAATATCACTAAAACAAGTACATCTTGCATATCTCCTTTTAGCTGATTACTCTTTTCTCTTTCACCAAGAAGTTTAACATCTATACCAGATTTTGATATCTCTTGTATAGTTGGCTCAAGCAGAGTTATCACTTCATGTGCGGTTATATG
>JAFLJV010000119.1 GCA_022712845.1 Sulfurimonas sp.
AGTTGCATACCTAAACAAATACCAAACATATATTTTCCACTAGCAGCATACTCTTTTAACGCCTCTATCATATTTCTCTCTCGTAAATGCTCCATTGCATCTCCAAAAGCACCAACACCAGGTAAAATTAATTTATCATAATCTTTAAATTTTGAAGAATCACTCTCAACTACTGTATCTTCACCCAACGAAGCAAATGCATTTTGAACACTTGCTAAATTTCCCATATTATAATCAACGATTGCTATCATGTGTTACTTTTCACTTTTGTAAATTTTATATATGTTGCTAATGTAATAATAAGTAAAGCGACTCCACCTATAATATACATTGCATAAAGAAGTTTTTCCGGGTCTGTAATTGCAAACTTAAATACAAGCATTAAAGCTTCAATTGAAAGTGCAATAATAATAGAACCCAAAAATTTCACCATGGTTTTGTTTGGTTCAGAGACATCATGCTCTCTATGCTGACCAAGGACTTCCTCTTCTATGAGAGTTTTTGCTAAATCAAATATGGCTAAAGAAAGTGTTAAAAGGATTGTTGCTTTAAACATTTCATCTATTTTTAAATGTGAAGCACCTATCTCATCCGTAAAAAACCCACTAACACCATTAATAAAAAGTAAAATTGCTACTGCAATAAGTGCAAAAGCAAAAGTAGTATAAGAGTATTTGAAAAGTCTTGAGAAAAAGGTATCCATTTTGTTAAAATGAGAAATTTTTATAACTTCATCTAAAGGCATATCTAAACATACTACATATTTTAAATCTCCAGTTTCACTATAAATTGGTTGAGATGCCGTTACACACAATTCACCTGTAATAAGGGATGGATATGGATCGGTAATAGTACATCGAGATTCTCTAACAGCTCTATAGTAATAAGCTCTGTCAGCTCTAATCTTTCCAGCATCTTCATCAATTTGTCCATTTTTAGTAAATGTAGGAGTAAGTTGGACACCTTTATAATCTAATAAATAAACACCATCACTACCCTCTAAATCTGCCTTTATCTTTAAAAGACGAGGCATTATCATCTCTACAGATAATGAAGGAAGTTTGTTTGGAATATTTTTAGAAAATAGATAACAAAAATATGCTCTAGCCTTTGTACGACCTTCTGAAAAATTTCTAATGTCAGATGCAACCATCTATAGTCCTTATTCTTTATTTATTATTGTGATTATAGCAAAGACAATATAACAAATACTTTACTTGCTATAATTACACTTATAATTAACTATGGAGTGCTTAATAAATGGGCTTTAAACTATTTTTATTACTAGAAAAATTTTTAATGATTTTACCTAGAGGTCTTAGAAAAAAAATCTTCTTAATGCTTGGAACTATCGCTTATTATATCTCTTCAAGATATAAAAACATAGCCTTTACCAATCTAGATTTTGCTTTTGATTCTAAAATGAGTGAGAAAGAAAAAGATGAAATAACAAGATATAGTTTTAAAAATCTTCTTCTAAACTTTTTCCATCTTATGGAGATAAAAAAACTATCTAAAGATGAAATTTTATCAAAACTAACAGTTAATAATTTTGAAGCTGTACAAAAAGCAAATGATGAAAACCGTGCCATTGTATATATCACTCCACATTATTGTGCATGGGAATTGGGTGCAGTTAGTGTTGGATTAGTTGATAAACCACTTAATGCTGTATTTAAAAAGCTTAAAAATGAAGTTTACCAAGATTGGATGCTATCTTCTAGAAATAAGTTTGGAAATAAGTCAATAGAAAAAACTAATGTATTAAAACCCCTTATCAAGATGATGAGAGCAAAAGAAGCTGTCGGAATAGTAATAGATTCAAGTATGAATCAAAGAGAAGGTCTAGATATAGAGTTTCTAGGTAAGTCTACAAAACAAACAGCTACACCAGCTTACTTAGCTAGAAAGTTTAACGCTGCGATTATTCCAGTAACTATACGAACAGATGATGAAGAAAATTATACTTTGATGTTTTTTGATGAAATAGAAGTAGAAAAAACTGATGATGAGCAAGCTGACATACTAAAGTCTACTCAACTCCAAGCCGACTGGCTTACAAAGCTCATCACTAATGAACCAAAATTTTGGTTTTGGATTCATCGTAGATGGAAGTATGAACATCCTCAAATCTATAAGAAAAAAGTTTAGTCTTCTCTTGTCTTACACTCTGCTGTTCTAGCTTCAAAAAGTTTCATAATTGTTAGGAAAAAAGCTGTAATAGCTGGTCCTAATATCATACCCCAAAAACCAAATGTCGTAAGTCCTGCGATGATAGCGAAGAATATTACAAGTTCATTCATCCTATTGTCATCCTCTTTTAAAAGTTTTGAATTTATCTCTTTGATTATTAGAGGTTTTATGAAAGTATCTGCAATTATTGAGATAACGATAACTGTATAAAGGGCAATAAATATCGCTGATGCTGTATTTCCAACAGAAAATTCAAAAAGCATAAATGGAACCCACATAAGTACACCACCAATTACGGGAATAAGTGATGCAAATCCATACATAATTCCAAATAGAAGACCATTATAATC
>JAFLJV010000229.1 GCA_022712845.1 Sulfurimonas sp.
CCCAACATATAACCCTGGGGTAAGGATATAACCTTGTTCTGATATTTCTTCAACTGTGGCTGAATAATATTTTCCTATAACATTTTGATATTCTATATTCGCTCGAAAGGACTGAAAAGTATTGGCAATAGCTTTAATATCTGTTATATCAAAAGCCCTTTGTTTACGGTCTATCATATGTCCTACTTCTCCAGCATCTATAAATAGAGTTTTTCCTTTTTGTGATTTATTACGATTAAATATCCAAATACAAGCTGGAATTTGAGTATTACCAAATAACTGTGAAGGAAGAGCTACTATTGCTTCTAGTAAGTCTGCTTCAATCATTGCTTTTCTTATATTATCTTCACCACCAGAAGTTGTAGTTAGAGAGCCATTTGAAAGTACAAGACCAACTACTCCATTGTTTGGATCAGTATGATGTAACATATGCTGTATCCAAGCATAGTTCGCATTACCTTTTGGTGGGGTTCCATACTTCCATCTTGCATCACCTTCTAAACTTGCGTCCCACCAGTCGTCTTCATCTTGATTAAATGGAGGGTTTGCAAGAACAAAGTTTGCTCTTAGATCTAGGTGTTGGTCATTGGTAAAGGTACTTCTAGGCTGTTTTCCAAAATCAAAGTCAATCCCACGAATAACCATATTCATGATAGCAAGCTTCCAAGTCGTAGGGTCTGACTCTTGCCCATAAACAGAGATGTCGCCGATGCGTCCACTATGCTCTTCGATAAACTTTTCAGAAGAAACAAAGAACCCACCACTTCCCATAGCAGGGTCATAAACTCTACCTTTGTATGGCTCTAGCATCTCAACGATAAGGTTTACTATAGACTTTGGAGTATAGAATTTACCTCCATTTTGTCCCTCTTCTAGTGCAAACTTTCCAAGAAAATACTCATAGATGTGACCGATAATATCCTTAGTATCTAAGCTCTCATGGTTAAATGGAATAGTAGAGATGATTTCAACAACAAGCTTTTTCAGCTTTATAGGGTCAAGGTCTAGTCTTGTATAGCCTTTGTTGAGGATATTCTTTAGTTTTGGATTTGCTTTTTCTATGATGTCCATCGTGTCATCTAAGAGTTTGTCTAAACCTTTGAACTCACCACCAAGAGGAAGAGTCGCACCTATGGTAAGCCCAGCGTTATCTTGTATGTATTGCCACCTAGCTTTTTCAGGAACCCAAAATACATTTTTCTCGATATAGTAATCACGAGTCTCTAGCTCTGTTGCGATAAACTCATCATCCGCATCTTCGCCTAAGTAATAATCATTCTCAGGGTCTTTAAACGCAGCCTTTAACTCTTCTCTTCTTGTATCCATACTATCAGATACATATTTCAAGAACACAAGACCAAGAACAACATCTCTATAGAGTGCCGCAGATATGTTAGAGCGAAGTGTATTCGCCGATGCCCATAGTTTTTTCTCTAAATCTTGTAAAAATTGTTGTTCGGTCATTTGTTATCCTATTTATTTGTCTCTATTATAGCAAAGTAATCTAATGTCATATATTTTTATAAAGACAATTTTAGCTTCGAGAAGACTTATCTACTGGTACAAATTTTTTACTTGTTTCATTCCACTATCAGGAGCTAATTTAGCGTATCGAAGAGTCATATTTATATCTTTATGATTAAGTAATTTTTGGATTGTGAATATAGGTGTTCCATTTATAGCTAAATGTGAGGCAAAGGTATGTCTTAATGTATGTATCACGACTCTATGCTTAGGATTAGTAATTCCTTCATTAAAGAGCATATTTAAGACCTTAGAAACTTTATCCTTTATCTGTTCATAAAGGTTGGCTTCATTCTTTTGCAAAATAGGTATATCTAGTTTCCTTATCTTTGTGCTGTCTTTAAGTAATTTTTCAAGTTTTTCATTATAAAAAAATGCAGTATATCTTTCATCATTTTTTTCATCTAAAATATTAATGATTTTATTTTCAAAATCTATATCTCTTTTTGTAAGCTTGGTAAGTGCTCCAACTCTGGCACCTGTTGTTAAGGCTAGCATAACAAATAAGTAGGCTTGATTATCTTCTTTTACATAGTCAAGTAATAGAGCTATTTCATCTTTATTAAGATATCTCTCACGAGCATTATCTACTTTTAATTTTTTAACCTTTTTTGCAGGATTAATTAAAATAATTTCTTTATCAATTGCATAGTTAAATACTGTACTTAATTCACCTATAATTGTATTAACAGTTTTTGGAGAAAACTCTTTAATTTTTTGTGACTGTAATTTTTGAATATCATCAGTTGTTATACTTTTAATATCTTTCTTGCCTAGTAATGGCGATATATGCATTTCATATTTTCGTTTAGATAATTTGTTATTTTTATTGTGCAAAGCTTTTAACTCATAACTTTCTTTTGCAATACTATCAAGCGTAATAATTTGTTTTTTCTTTTTTTTAGCAAGTGCTGGTGGCTCTTCACCTAGTCGTGATTTATTTACAAACTCATTTCGCTTATTGTATGCGTAAACCTCTGTAATACCTCCAGATTTTTTACCAACAGTAAACCAGACTTTTTTTCCATCATTATCTTTATAATTTATAGAATAGCTAATATCTCCATTTTCTAGTTTATTTTGATAAACACCTGTGTATTTTTTACTTTTTACTCTTGCCATTTTGCTACCCTATTGCTACCCAAAAATTGAAAAACTATAAAAAAGTATAGCATACTTAGGGTAACAACAAATCCGTGCAACTCCCTATAATAAGGCACTTTAGACGAATATATTCAACTTTAAGGAACTTAGGGATAGATATAATATAGAGTTCGAATCTCTGAGGGTCCACCATTTACAAACCCCTATATTACTAATCAAAACAGCTTTAATCAGGTGTCACTCTAGGTGTCATTTTATATATATTTACTTACTACTATCATATTATTCAATGTTTTTTTATTAGCAATCAAATCTCTCTTTTTCTTGAGTCTTTTTACTTTCTTTTAGTTATCAAAATTTGTACGTATGGAATGTCCCCTATAAACTAGACAATATATAATTCAGTAATTTAGATAGAATACTATACGCAAAACTATACGCAATTAAATCTAAGTATTTGCGCATATAAATACGCAAAATATATATATAGATATATTAAACTATATAGATTGTCTTTACTAAAGCTCTATATTGTGCTATCATTCATATTGTTATTATACGCAAAAAGATACGCGATATTTATCTATTTTATCTATATATAAGATACGCAAAGAAAGGACAAATATGGATTTTACCCCTATCATACCATTAGAAAAAAATAAAGAAATTCCACAAAACTTGTTAGATCGAGCAGAAAAACTTATACATTCAAGTATTGCTTTAACAGGTGGACATCCTGTAGAAACATTTAATGCAGTACGTGAACATTTGCGTACAATCAATAGCTATTATTCTAATAAAATTGAATCTGAAGGTACAAAGCCACGTGATACTGAAAAAGCAATGAAAAAAGATTTTTCTAATGATAAAAAAAAGCGTACACTTCAAATGTTATCATTAGCACACATTGAGACTCAAAAAAAAGTTGAAAATCTTGTAAAGAATGAAAAGTTTAGTCCATATAAAACAGAATTTATTTGCAGTATTCATAATTATCTATACTCTCAAGATGGAATGGAGGTCTTTCTTAATATAGAAGGACTTAAAGAAGATATGATACCTGGGGTATTGCGCACACATGACGTAGATGTAGGAGATCATGTTGCTCCTGAAGTAAAAGAGTTACCATCAATAATGGGTAAATTTGAATTATTATACAGAGATGGTTTACTTGGTCCAAAAGTCAATCAATTAATATATGCACTTGCTTCTCATCATAGGCTACTTTATCTTCATCCTTTTTTAGATGGCAACGGAAGAACTTCAAGACTTGTACTTGATGGTGCATTATTTGCAATAGGTATAGATGGGTATGGAATATGGAATATATCAAGAGGGCTGGCTCGTAGTGGCGATAAGTATAAGGATATACTTGCCCATGCTGATATGCCTCGTCAAGGAGAATATGATGGTAGAGGAGCATTATCCACAAAAGCTTTGAGTGACTTTGTATCCTACATGCTTACTTGTGCTCAAGATCAAGTTGATTACATGACTAAATACTTAAAACTAAGTTCTCTAACTGAAAGATTAACTAAATATGTTGAACTAACTCAAAATGGAATGTTTGACCTTGCTCCTCTTCCTAAAAATACAGACAAAATATTTAAAGAACTTTTACTTAGAGAAGAGTTCAAGAAAAGAACAGAGATAGATGAAATATTAGGTGTAAGTAGAAGAACTGCAACTGAAATAACTAAAGAATTACTAAATAGAGATTACATACAATCAGATGGTCCAAAGAGCCCTATAAGACTTAAAATTAATTCCCACCTAGCGGAACATATTTTTCCTGAACTATAAAACTATTCAAGAATGTATTTAAGATTATAAGTTGTACGCTCCTTAGTATGATCTATTGATCTGAGTACCATTATCAGGATAAAGAATATAAGCTTCTAAATTACTATTTTCTTTCGTAATACTTCTTAAAAAAAAATTAATCAACTTCGCAAGAAGCTTAATGCTAAAAATCTTTATAATTTCACTGATATTGCACTAATTTGTTTCAAAACAACTTAAATAGATTGAAATACATAAATATTATTACTATAATATTAAATAAACTTTAAACTATTTCGCAAGAAGCTTAAGGAAAATATATGGCTATTAACATTAATACTTTATATATACTCGAAAAATTACTGAAGTCTAAAGCAATAATGACTATGAGAAATATTATAGAAGCGTTACCTCAATTAAAATTAACTCCTAGACAGTTTCAAAACTTAATGAAAGAGCTTTTAGATAGTGCAAGGGTTATTCCTATCGGTGCTTCAGTTGATACTAATTATTTAGCCGAGCCTTTACAAAAAGTATATAAGAAATATAGATTTATTTTTGTTTATAAAGACAATGAACTTGCTGGCATATTGATACAAAGAGATTCAGATTATGTATTTAAATATATGTCACAATATTTAGTTGATAGACTTCAATCTATTCCAACTTTAGAGCTCTCCCTAAAACCAATTATTTCAGATATTCTTTTTCCTGTTTTTGAAGAAAATTTACCAGAGGGTGTAAATAAAGATATATTGGAAATATCTATGAGAAAAACAGATGATCTTGATAAATTAACATCACTACTCATAATATTGGTGATTTGCATTTTTCTCATTCTGATAAAGAAGAGAAGCTTATAAAAAGAGAGAAGAGAAAATCATTTCTTTCTAACGAAGATGAAATTCTTGGAAAAAATAAGTTTCCTAATATTCTCAACGATTTTAAAATAAAACTCTCTGAAGAAGAAATATTTCCAAAAGAAAGTGAGTTAACAATTTTAAAACAAAAAGAGATGTCAGGAATATCAGGCTTTCAATATAAAAAATTAATGAAGCTTGATTGTGATAAAAAAAGTATATTAGAAGATGAAACAAGTAGAGGTTTTATATTTAAGCCATATAGTGATGTTAAAGCTTCTCCAACAACTCAGCATTATCTTCCACATTTAGCAATTAACGAACATCTGTTTATGACATTTGCTAAAAATGAGCTAGGGTTTAAAGTACCAGCATCTTACTTGATTAAGCGAAAACAAGATAAAGAATTTCATTATCTTGTTAAAAAATTTGATAGACTTGGTACTCAAAAATATACAAAAGTTACATTTGCCACTCTTCTTGGTTTAGTAAGTGAGACAAAGTACAAAACATCTAGCGAAAAAATGTTTGAGCGAGTCAAAAAAGAACTAAAATCAAAACATGAAAGAATGATGTTATTAAAGTACTATTTTTACTCCATGCTAATTATGGAGTGGTAACCTAAATTCATACTAAAAAATTAGCAATTCTAAGTTAAAATAATATGAATAATGGAAGTCATGAGAAACAGTAAATTTAGTATTCAGTGAGGTAAAGCTCACAAATTAAATACCTGACTATATTTGTAACAATAGCCCGAAGCAGGCGAGACTCTGCAATAAACTTTATTGTAGATAAACCTAATTAATGACAAGTGGAAATACTGTATGTTATAATCAATTTATGAAGTATTTTACGTATTTAGCAAATGAAGGAGTAGAACAACTCTTTCAAGCAATCCATAAAGAGCATGCCCAAACAATAGCAACAGATATACTCAATATGTTTCCAGATGAGATTAAAGCTATTGCGGACATAGTAAAACATTGAATAGGAAAAAAATAAAAACTACTCATATTTGCATAAAATGTACAGCAGCTATTAATCCAATGGTTAAAAAGCAAGGCTTATTTTTTATAGAAGTAGCTATTTGGATTCTTTCACTTTTTATAGTTCCCCAAACAGCAGGTACCTCTATTTTGATTGCTATAGGATATAGTGCTTTTAGATTATTGAGCAAGAAGATGATTTGCCCAAAATGCAAATCTACTAATATTGTCTTCAATGATTCAGATATTGCAAAAAAGATCATTCAAGAGCGAAATGAATTAAGAAACTATGGGATTTCTTCTTCTGATAAAAATCACTGGTAATCATCTTTACTATTACAAAGTGCGAGTCAGGCGTTGAATATCCACTTTTATTTAAAAAATAAGAGAGTATTATGAGAGTCCACCATTTTTTTAAACAACTATCATCTTCAACTTTTCAATTATAAACTTTTAAGAAAAAATACCTACCAATTTCGTTTATCTTTTATCCTTACCATCAGTTGAGTTTTTCTATCTCCAAAATATTCCATATCAAACAACTCCAAAGCCTTGATAAGATCACCCATCTTTTTAAACCCATAGTTAACCTGAGAAAAAGAAGAGTTTTTTCTTATATGCTTAGATATATCTTTAACATCCGCCCATCCTTGCTCGTCTGCTGTTATTTCAACACCTTGTTTGAGTAAGTTGATTAGCTTATAGTCTTTTCGTATGTCATAGTTATTTCCAACATAATTAGTAATATTTTCATCGTTGTTATTTGTATTATTTTCTATAATTTCATCATTGTGTAAACCACTTAATTTTTCAACATAAATGAATTGAGAACATGCATTTACAAAAGGCATAGGAGTTTTTGACTCTCCATATCCGTAAACAGTTATCCCATCGGATAATATTCTTGTAACAATAGGAGTAAAATCACTATCACTTGTAATTAGAACTATAGCCTCAAGCTCTTTAGTGTAGAGAATATCCATAATATCAATAATCATAGCTATATCTGTTGCATTTTTCCCTTTTGTATAAGCAAATTGCTGAATAGGTTTGATGTTGTACTCATGTAAAATATTTTCCCATCCAAATAATTTTTTGTCTTTCCAGTCTCCATAAGCTCTTCTAATATTTACAGTTCCATGCTGTGATAAATCTTCAAATATACTCTCTATATATTTTGAACTAACATTATCACAATCTATAAACATCGCAATGTTATTTTGTTGTTTTTTCATTTTTATTCCTAGTAATAGAAGATATTTTTCAAATTATTATACATGATAATATTGTACACAAAATATAGAAAGTTTTTAGGTTATGTAGATAAAACTGCTTGATTGGCTCTGTTCCATCTCTGTAAAAATTCACTTCTAGTATATGTTGTGCATCCAAGTCTCTTTTTGTATTCCATATGTGGATGTCCTAAGTTCCAAAATTCAAAACCATTATTTTGTAAATACTTTGAGAGTAAAACAAGTTGTAGAGTTCCATAGTCTGTATGTCTTTTCTCTTTTGAGGAAAAACCACTTAAACTAGTATATGTTTTTGCTATGATATACCCAACCTCACCTGAAATCAACTCACCAGATTCTTTACAAACTAGCTCTACAGAGATCACTTTAAAATCATCTCTTTCATCATTACGCATATGCATATTTTTCAACAATTGGGCATACTCATCTTTTAGCCAGTTATATTTATGTTGAGTAGAAAACTTATCTAAGACATCGTTAAATCTAGTGTTTATACAAAACTCATAACTATTTTTATTTAAAAGTTTTTTGACTTTGTTTGAGATATGGATATTTTCAAAGTCTAATACTGCGTAACCATATTGAAGTTCTGGAAGTAAAACTAAACCATCTTTTGTATCGTAAGTTGTGCAGATGAAGCCAGCTTGAGCCAACTCTATATAAAACTCTTCACTCCAGTCATCACTTCAGTAGTAACTATTTTTCATATTTAAACAAAGTTGTTCTTGGAAATATTTTTTATCTTTTAATAGTGCAGAAGTTATATAGTATATTTGAGATTGTTTATTGATAATAACCCCTTATATAATATTTTTTCTAAGAGCTTGCCTTGTAGCTTTATCAACAAGAGTAAAAATCTCATCTATCTCATTTTTCACAGATGCTTTTTTATGACCTTTTACCTTAATAAATTCACAATCTAAACTATCTATTTTCTTAAAAAACTCTTTATAAAGGTCATGATTTTTTATCAACTTGCCTTTACCAGTAATATAATTGTTTTTCTCAAATCTATCTCTTCTATCTCCCAAACCTATAATATTTTGGCAATCCGTATAAACTACTATTTTAAAGTTTTTTAAATTCACCTCATCTAAAGCCCATAAAAGTGTCTCTAGTTCTAATTTTGTTGAGGATGTATTATTAAATTTTTTGATTTTGATTTTTTCTTCTAGTTCAGTACAAAAAGACTCTATATTTTCTAAAAGTAAATAAGCTCCAAATCCCACTTCACTCTGAGGGTTAACACTTCCATCTGTAAATAAATAGATTTGTGGTTTAGTTGTATTCATATTTTAATCCATTAATAGTACAAACACACCAATTATTACAGCAATTCTTGAATATTTATCTTGTGATGGATGTGGACGATATCTCTCTAGTTTATTAGTAAAATACTTTATTATATCTAGAAATGCTATCCAACCTTGAGCACCTATTGATGAAACAAATATCATAAGAGATAATAGTTTTATCATCTCCATTGTTGAATCTATCATTCTACAAAACTGTCTGGATTATTTTCAATAGCGGTTTGTAGTTTTTCATATTCTGCTTTTGATAAGTTCTCTACATTATCTTTATCAATAATCTCAACATTTGTTATATCACTACTATCACTATCTTTTCGTAAATATTTTAGTACTAGTTTTCCAACAGCAAATACTTCATGTTTGATGATTTCACCATTTTCATTATAAGTTAAATTTTCACCATGCAACTTACCATCATTATAAATTTTAGTACTTTTTACACTACCATCTGCTTTAGAAACAAAATATTTTGTCTCTTGCCCTTGTCTCTTGTCATCTACAAAATGCTCTAACTTTGTCGCAATACCTTTTATATTGATATGTTTGATTTTTTTAATTCCATCTTTTAAAGAGATAAATTCCCTAACATACGCATCTTTGGCATCATAAAAATGTTTTGTAACAAATGTATCACCATCTTGATAAGTTTCAGTTTTTTTATTTTTACTTGGGTACTTTGTTATTCTTTGATTTTCTTTCATGATGGTCCTTTTATGAGCGAATTGTAGCACATTGTATTTACTTTATAGCTAATAATAAGCGTTCTTCTATTGCAAATTACTTTAGCTCTTTACTCTCCATGGCATTTAAGATAGCATCAACTTTTTCATTGATTTTGAATTGTTTTTGTTCTAGTGAGTTTAGCCTTTGAAATACTAAAGAGTTGTTAGACATGAATTTTCTTATTTGAACAAAACTTTTCATTATACTATTGTTAACTGCTACGGCAATATCGCTTTTTAGTACAGCCGATAACATAGAGACACCTTGCTCAGTAAAAGCAAATGGCATTTTTCTTAACTGCTTGATTAAGAACTTTTGTTTCAACCCCATAAAGTTCTGCCAAATCCATGTCAAGCATTACTTCTAAACCTCTAATAGAATAAATCTTATTTTTAATAACCTCTTCGTTTATAACTGATATTTCATTCATAATAAATCCTATTTATTTTTGATTAATGAATTTATTAAATCTGCACATTCGTTTAATTGTATATTTATAGTATCACATACTCTACTCATGCCAAACATATCTTTATATGTTAGTTCCATTTGTTTTATATCCCATGCAGATAAAAGATTTGACATGAAAGTAACATCAACTTTTATGAGGTCTATTTTGTCTATAACATCAATGATAATATCTGATTTTTTAATTTTTTGTTTATTCTTCATAGTATTTCCTTAAGAATTACAATTATTTAATATTATGTAACGGTAAGTTATAGATTATGAAGAATTATATCATATTGATTATATATTGTCAAGCATGATGTAATTATTAGTGATAAAAATTATTGTTTTTGTAATTCTGTAATAGCTTTTTTAAAATGATACAAGATTTTTTCTTGTTTATGGTTTTGAATTAGTAATTTCATA
>JAFLJV010000120.1 GCA_022712845.1 Sulfurimonas sp.
GAATAACTTTAAATTCATTTATATTTATAAGCTCTCCAGATGTTCCAGTTATCTTTAATATAGCAGTACCAATACCATCTATCCTAACACCACTTTTATTAAGCACTTTACAAAGTTGAACAACCTCTGGCTCTCTTGCAGCGTTTGTAATAGATGTAATACCATCTGCCAGTGCTGCAGCCATTATAATATTTGCAGTTCCTGTAACAGTGATCTTATCAAATATAATATCACAGCCTTTTAGACCATTTGGAGCAGTTGCTTCAATATAACCAGCTTTAATATTTATATTTGCACCCATCTGTTCTAATGCTTTTAAGTGTAAATCAATTGGTCTTTGTCCAATAGCACAGCCTCCTGGAAGTGAGACTTCACAATGACCAAATCTAGCTAATAACGGACCTAAAACTAAAATAGATGCACGCATAGTTTTAACGATGTCATATGTCGCTTTTGTTTTAGTAAGTAAAGTTGTATCTACAGTTGTAATATCATCTCCTCGATCATATTTTGCACCAAGGATAGAGAGTAGTTTTAAAAGAGTATTGATATCAGCAACGTGAGGTAAGTTTTTAATATTTACACTGTTTTTTGCAAGTATTGTCATAGCAATTAGTGGTAGAGAAGCATTCTTAGCACCAGAAATTTCAATATTTCCATTAAGAGAGTTGACTTTTTTTATTTGTAGATAATCCATTTTTTTCTTTTAGTAGTATATGTTGTGAAAGTATATCTTATATGTTATTTATTTGAAAGATAATTTTATAAAAGTTCAAAAATAGATAAATAATATATATTTAAATTTTATCTTTATGATTATCAATATATTTACTCATCTCTATAGAAAATTCCTTAAAAGTATTTCTACCATCTCTTTTTGCTTCATACATGGCGATATCTGCGTACTTAATTAAATCTTCTGTATTTTGAGAATGATTTGGATAGATTGATATACCCATACTCGTAGTAATATTTAATTCGTGAGAGTTAATTATATGTTTTTTTTGTAATTCTTTTCGAATTTTTTTAGCAATTAGTATAGCATCTTTAATATTTTCTATATTTGGTAGTAGTATTACAAATTCATCACCACCAAATCGTGAAACAGTATCTGCTTCTCTAATCTCTTTTTTAAGTAATTTTGAGAAATAAATTAAAAGGTTATCCCCCATAGCATGTCCATAGTTGTCATTTATCAACTTAAAATAATCAAGATCTAAAAATATTATAGCTAGTTTATTTTTATTTCTACTCGCAAGTTGAATAGATTTAGATACCCTATCTTTTAATAATGATCTATTTGCAAGTCCCGTTAGTGAATCATAATAAGCAAGTTGTTCTATTTTTTGTTTATTTTTAACATCACTACTAATATCCATTGTCACGGCAGTTATTTTTGCTAAACCTCCTTGCTTTTTACGAACTTTACCTCTTGTTTGTACGTGAATGGTTTTATTACAATTGATAGTCATTGTATATTCAATATTAAAACTAGAACCATTTTTAATAGCATCATCTAAAATAGCAACTACTTTTTCATAATCTTTATCATCAATATAGTTTAAAAAATCATTGTATCCAATATTGACATCTTGTCTAACACCTAAAATTCTATAAATTTCATCACTTATAGTAAGTTTTTTAGTTATTAAGTCGTACTCCCAACTTCCAACTTTTGCTATTCTTTGAGCATTTTTTAAGTGAGATTCTTTTTGAGATATATTTTCACTTAGATTTTTAAAATTTTGTTCTATTTTTTTAAGAGATTTTAAAGATTTGTATAAATAGGCAGAGAGGATAAGTATACTTAATAATAATAACTTATATAAATTTTCATAATAAGTATTAAAAAATATAAAATATATAAAAGAAATCAGAGAGAGACTTAGTAATAATTTAGTACTTGATATAATTAAACTAATATTTAATTTCATTTTAGCTTCTGTAGGTATTTTATTTTTAAAAAAAAAACATAAGGCATTATACTATTGCTAAAATTAAATTACTCTTTGTAGATAAAAAAAATTAAAAAATATTTTATTTAAAGTGTTTTAAAAAATTGTAAAATTCATTTTTTTGGATTGGCTTAGAAAAATAATATCCTTGAAGTTGTTCACATCCCATCTCTGTAAGTAAGTCAACATGTTCTTTTGTTTCAACCCCTTCAGCTATGGTGGTAAAGTTGAGAGAGTGTGCCATTGATATAATTGTTTTTGCAATTATTTTATCATTATTATTTGTAGCCATATCACGAATAAATGATTTATCAATCTTAATAGTGTTAACAGGAAATTGTTTTAAAGAAGATAAAGATGAATAACCTGTACCAAAATCATCTATTGCAATTGAAACTCCAATATTTTTTAAATCGTTTAATATGCGTAATGTAGCGGACATATTTGCCATTGAAAGTGATTCAGTAATTTCAAACTCAAGCTGACTTGCTTTAATATTATATTTATTAATCATTGATAATATAAATTGAGCAAGTCCATTATCTTGAAATTGTCTTGCTGATAAGTTTATAGATAATTTTAAGTGAGTAAAACCTAGTTTATTCCACTTATTGAGTTGATGAATTGATTCTTCAATAATCCAATTACCCAAATTAAGGATAATCCCAGTACTCTCAGCAACATAAATAAAATCATTTGGAAAAATTAAGCCATTATTTGGATGATTCCATCTTACCAATGCTTCTGCTCCAGAAATTGAGTTATCTTTAGAGTTTATGATAGCTTGATAAAATACTTCAAAGCCAACCTTTGAATTTACAGCTTCTCTTAAATCTTGCTCTATTTTCATTTGTCTAGATATATAATTACCCATACTAGGTGAATAAAATTTATAGTTGTTTCTGCCATCTTGTTTGGCATCATACATTGCTGTATCAGCATTTGTAATCAACTCTTCCATACTATTGGCATTATGTGGATACATTGCTATACCTATACTTGTTGTAATGTATAATTGATGAGAATTAACAATATGTTGTCCATCTAAAATATGTAAAAGTCTTTTTGCTGTTTTTATGACATCTTCATTTGAATTTATATCTTGTAAAAGTACAACAAATTCGTCACCACCCATACGAGCAATAGTATCAGACTCTTTAATTTGACTTTTTAATAAAGTTGAAATATATATTAGTAAATCATCACCAGTATTATGTCCTAGAGTATCGTTAATAAGTTTAAAATGATCAAGATCTAAAAATAAAACAGCAAGATTTATATTTTTTCTTTTTGCATTTTGTATTGCCTGTCGAATTCTGTCTTTAAGTAAAACTCTATTTGGTAGAGATGTTAAAGAATCGTAGTAAGCAAGTTTTTCTATTATAAGTTTGTTTCTAATATCTTGCGTTATATCCATGCTTACAGCAGTAATTTTAATAGAGCCATTTGCTTTTTTACGAACCTTACCTCTTGTTTGAATATTGATATGACGATTTTTTTCCAAAGTTAGAGAGTATTTTATATCAAAGTTTGATCCTCTTTTGATTGCTGATTTTAACACTG
>JAFLJV010000246.1 GCA_022712845.1 Sulfurimonas sp.
CATAAAGTATAACTGCAAAAGAGGATAAACTCATCATCATATTTCTAAAATTTGTTGCAGTTGAAAGTGAAGCTAAAAAACCAAGAGAAAACATTGCAGGAATTGTACTAAGACCAAAAATAGCCATAACTAAAGCACCATAAAGTGGACTTGCTGTACTAGCAGCGGTTATTGCAAAGAAATAGACAAAACCACATGGTAAAAGACCATTTAACATTCCCAGAGTAAAAAAGCTAAGGTTAGATTTAGAGTTTAGTATCTTTTTAAATGTATTTTTATAAAGTGAAGATGATGAAAAAGAGTGTTCCACTAATGTTAAAAACTTTATTTTTCCCATAAGTGAGAGTCCAGCTAAAACCATTGCAATTCCAGCTACTATCAAAAGTGTTCCATTTGCATTATTGCTAAAAGTGACAACACCACCAAGAAAGCCAAATATTGCACCAAGGGTTGTATATGTAAAAACTCTACCAAAAGAATACATCAAGTGTGCAGTAGTTTTAGAAACTTTAGAACTCTCAGGCTGAATTTTTATGTTGGAGTATGCTAAAACAATTCCACCACACATCCCAATACAGTGACCAAAAGAGCCTAAAAATGCAATGCTAATTATAGTTATAATATTTACTGTTTCCATGTAGTAGTTATTTTCCTAAAAGTTGTTTTCTAATAAGTGGATTTTTTAGACTCTCACCTCTTAACATTTTTAATCTCATTGTATCAAAATTTATATATGAGTCTTTTTTATTTTCATAAGCCCCAAATCCATAACCCATAGCTGTTTTATCTATCAAAGAATAAAAAGCAACTCTAGCATCTATATACTTTTTTGTATCTCTGCTCATTACCCAGATAACAGCACTATCTTTAAACTCTTTATCTTCAAGCCATTTAATAAGTCCACCATGATCATGAAAAAACCAACTCTTTCCACTCTTTATAATCACCTGTGAAATATCTGTTAGGTCATTAATAACCATTCCACAATCACTATCTTGAAATTTTCCAATTTCAATATTAAGAGGAGTTTGATTTATGTTCCCCTCTTGTACTACAATCATCTTTTTTGATGATGCAAGAGATAAAAAAATTCCTACTATAACTATCACAATACTTATAACAACTAAAAAAGGGGCTATTTTTTTCATTATTACTAAAAACTCCATATTATTTGAAAAATCAAAGATATCATAAAATTTAATTTGATTTTATAGTTTTTACATTATATATAAACTATAATTATTGTTATTTTATAATAACTTTGTTACATTTGTATTAGAGTTTTTCACAATCAGTAACTTTATCTCTATACTGAACATCCAAAAATTCAAAGTGCTTCTTAGCATAAGCAATTTTCCAAGCTTCTATACCTCTTAAATCTCTTTCTTTTTCACTACCCTTTGTTTCAACTATAAAACTACCTTCACTCTCATCAAATTTTATAACTGCAAAGTCAGGATTATAGCTTCCAAGTGGTGTTTTTATTTTAAATCTAGTTGGTAGTTTTGTAAAAAAATTAAACTTATCTGCACATTCTATAAACTTCCTTTCTATTTCGGAATCATATTGTTCAAGAGTATATAATCCTTTTTTACACTCTTGTAAATCATAACCATTTTGTTCAGCAGGAAATATATTTTTAAATTCATAAAAATCATTATCAACTTTCTTATATTCAATTCCATCAATTAATATATTATGCTTTGCATCATCAAAAGCTTCTAGTGCTTTTTTAATATACTCATCACTATTGTTTGCAAATGGTTTTAAATCTACATCTTCTAGTATTTCAATAATAGTCTTTCTCGAAATCCCTATTTGTTTCTCAACAATAGAAACCAAATCTGGTAAGACCTCTTCAAAATCAAGTTTTACATTTTTTTCATCTGATATATATCCAGCATTAATATTTCCAAACTGTTTTAAAATCTTTTTCTCTCTAGTTTCTATTTCATTTAATTTTTTTATAACTTGTTTTTTATATTCAATTGTATCTAGTGTTAGTTCAAAAATAGTTTTAGATTTTATCTTTTTCCATAATTCTAAAAATTCTTTATTATCATTAAGCCAATCCATTCTTAATATTGAATGCTTTTTATCTTTTTTTGCATTATTTAGAGTAGTACTGTCTACACCGTTAATATCATTATGTATTTGTAGTTCTCTTGTAAACTCTTCAAAACTTTCATTTACAATTACTGTTAATCTATTTATATTTTTATCTTCAACTCTATTTCCATATTTATCTACTGCAAGTCTAACTCCACGACCTAAAATCTGCCGTTTTCTCATATCTTGCTTTGTTTCATTCAATGTAGTTATAAAAAATACATTAGGATTATCCCAACCCTCTTTTAATGCACTATGAGAAAATATAAAACTTGTTGTCTCTTGAAAACTCAAAAGCTTTTCTTTACTTTTCATAATCAAATCATAAGTCTTTTTTTGCAGTTTTCTATCACTTTCACTATTTTTCAACTCATCAACATAACCAGCTTTTCGTTTCGCAA
>JAFLJV010000121.1 GCA_022712845.1 Sulfurimonas sp.
TTTTATCATAAGTATCAACAGCTATTTCTCTATCTAGTGAAAGTGTACATTGTGCTATATCATTTAACTCTAGTGAATCAGTTTTAATCTCTGCAAATGTATTTACATCTTTTTTAAATTCTATTGATTTAAAAGAACCATTAATTACAGACGTAGCCCTTTTGATTATATAGTTTTGATTTAAATGAAGTGGTGCTTCACTCATCCAAACTACCATTACACTAAACTTATTTGAAACTTCAGGAATTGCATCTGATTTTACTATCATATCTCCACGAGAAATATCTATCTCATCTTCTAATGTTAAAGTTGTAGCCATTGGAGCAAAAGCTCTATCTATAGTTTCAACAGTTTCATCTTTATTTATAGGACGAAGATCTTTTATCTCATTTGAAACAATAGATTTTACTACTGATGTTTTTCTTGATGGAAGAACAGTTATAGCATCTCCAACATTTATACTTCCGCTAGCAATGGTTCCACAAAAACCTCTAAAGTTTAAGTGAGGTCTACTTACATACTGAACTGGTAGTCTAAAAGTATCATTTGCAGCCTTTGAGATATCAAGAGAATCAAGCAACTGCATTAGCGGTTTATCTGTATACCAAGGTGACTTCGGTGAATTAGTTAAAATATTGTCTCCATCAAGTGCTGAGAGAGGAATATAACTAAAATTAATATCATCATGTGCTAAATTTGGGATAACTCCCTCATACTCTTTTTTAATCTCTTCAAAACGCTCTTGCGAAAAGTCAACTAAATCCATTTTGTTAATAGCTACAACAATATTTTTAATACCTAATAAAGAAGCTATATATGAGTGTCGTTTTGTTTGAGTTAAAACACCAGTTCTTGAATCAATTAAGATTATTGCGATATCTGCTGTTGAAGCACCAGTAGCCATATTACGAGTATACTGTTCATGACCTGGTGTATCTGCTATGATAAACTTTCTCTTTTCAGTTGAGAAAAATCTATAAGCAACATCAATAGTAATACCTTGCTCTCTTTCACTCGCAAGACCATCAACTAAAAGTGCAAGATCAATTTTATTGCCAGTTGTACCACTTTTTTTAGAATCTCTCTCAATTGCTGCTAACTGATCTTCAAAAATCATCTTTGAGTCATAAAGAAGTCTACCAATAAGTGTACTTTTTCCATCATCAACACTACCACAAGTGATAAATCTACATATCTCTTTATTTTCGTGTTCGTGTAAATATTTTTCTATGTCTTGAGCTATTAAATCTGATTGATGTGCCATATTAAAAGTATCCTTCTTGTTTTTTCTTCTCCATAGAAGCATCGCCATCACTGTCGATAAGTCTACCTTGTCTCTCACTTGTTGTACAAATCAACATCTCTTGAATAATCTCAGGAAGCGTTGAAGCCTCTGAATTTACAGCACCTGTTAATGGATAACAACCTAATGTTCTAAAACGAACATTTTCCATTTTTGCTGTATCACGAAGCTCTTTTGGCATTCTTTCATCATCTACAAGAATTTTAGTTCCCATATATTCAACTACTGGTCTTTTTTTAGAAAAATACAGATCTGGGATAGGGATAGACTCTAAATAAATATACTGCCAACTATCAAGCTCTGTCCAGTTACTTACTGGGAATACTCTTATAGATTCACCTTTTTTATGTCTACCATTATAAACATTCCAAAGCTCTGGTCTTTGGTTTTTTGGATCCCATCTATGATTTTCATCACGAAATGAATATATACGCTCTTTAGCACGAGATTTTTCTTCATCCCTTCTTGCTCCACCAAATACTGCATCAAATTTTTGGATGTTAAGCATCTGCTTAAGACCCTCTGTCTTCATGATGTCAGTATGCATTGCAGAACCATGCTCAAACGGAGAGATATTTTTCTCTATTCCATCAGGGTTAGAATAAACTATAAGTTCCATTCCAACCTCTTTAGCACGTTTGTCACGGAACTCTATCATCTCTTTAAATTTCCATTTAGTATCAACATGAACTAATGGAATCGGAGGTGGAGCTGGGTAAAATGCTTTTTGAAGAACATGGAGCATTACAGAGCTATCTTTTCCTACACTATAAAGCATTGCAGGGTTTGAAAATTCTGCAATTACCTCTCTCATAATATGCATTGATTCAGCTTCAAGCTGTTTCAGGTGCGTTAATCTATCTTTGCTTATTTTCATAAATACATCTCCTCTATTTTACGTGTAATCCACACTCTTTATTTTCTGGGTTTTCCCACCACCATCTGCCACTTCTAATATCTTCACCATCTTTTACAGCTCTTGTACATGGAGCACAACCAATACTTGGAAATCCTCTATCATGAAGTTTGTTATATGGTACTTTATTGGTTTTTACAAACTCCCAAACATCATCTTCACTCCAGTTTAGTAGTGGATTAATTTTTATAACACCATTTGTCTCATCATACTCAACTACATTTAAATCTTCCCTTGTAACACTTTGAGAAGCTCTTAACCCTGTAATCCAAATATCCAATTCACCTAAAGCTCTTTTAAGTGGTGCTATTTTTCTTACAAAACAACACTTTTTTCTATTTTCTATTGATTCATAAAATCCATTTATCCCTTGTGTTTGATAAAGCTCTTCAACTTCATCAGTTTTAGGAAAAAATACATTTACCTTTACGCCATATTTTAAGTTTGTTGCATCCATTACACTATATGTCTCTGGAGGTAATCTACCAGTATCTAATGTAAATATATTTGCTTTTTTATCAATATCTAAAATCATATGAGTTAAAACTTGATCTTCAACTCCGAAGCTACTTGATAGTGCTGCTTTATAGCCATATTCACCTAAGAAATACTCTAATATTTCCTGTGGCTTAGAGTTTTTAAACTTTGTATTTAACTCTACTGCCTTTTTTTTCATATTTTTTTTCCTTTATATATGATAATCATTGCTTGTATCTTTATGTCTACCAAGATCTATTTTATTCCATGCTCGCTCATGAAAATAATAAAGTATCATCTTAGTAACAAGTTCTATAGTCCCTATAGAAGCAGCCATTTTAAGACTACCAGTTACCAAATAAGAAATAACCATTGTATCAAGCGTTCCTATAGCTCTCCACGAAATAGTTTTAACAACTGATCTATATGCTTTTTCTTGCATACTTTTTACCCTTGCTCATCATATAAGCCTGCGCTTAGATATCTTTCACCAGTATCACAAAGAATTGTAACTATGGTTTTACCTTTGTTCTCTTCTCTCGCAGCTACTAACATTGAAGCAAATACATTTGCACCAGAAGATATACCAACTAAAAGACCTTCATCTTTCGCTAGTTTTCTAGAAGTTTTAACAGCATCCTCATTAGATACTTTTAACACCTCTGTATATATTTCAGTATTTAGTGTATCTGGTATAAATCCAGCACCAATTCCCTGAATCGCATGTGGACCTGGTTGACCACCAGATAGTACAGGTGAATTCTCAGGGTCAACCGTTATAATCTCAATATCAGAATTGTGTTGTTTTAATACTTCACCAATTCCTGTTATTGATCCACCCGTTCCTACGGCAATAACTAAAATATCAACTTTTCCATCTGTATCTTTTAGTATCTCTTGTGCTGTTGTTCTTCTATGTATCTCTGGATTTGCAAGATTTGCAAACTGTTGAGGGATAAAACTATTTTCTATCTCTTCTCCTAACTCTTTAGCTCTATTTACTGCACCAAGCATCCCTTTTTTTGCATCAGTTAAAACTAACTCTGCACCAAAAGCTTTTAAAAGTTGGCGTCTCTCTAAACTCATAGACTCTGGCATTGTCAACATAAGTTTTATACCTAGGCTTGCACAAATACTAGCTAATGCAATTCCAGTATTTCCACTTGTTGGCTCAATTACTATCGTATTTTTATTAATACTTCCATCTTTTAGTGCCTCTTGAATCATATGATTTCCTATTCTATCTTTAACAGAATGAGTTGGGTTCATAAATTCACACTTACCTAAAATAAGAGCATCGCTACACATATTTATCTTAACTAATGGTGTATTTCCAATAAGTTCTGTAACATTTTTTGCATACTTCATAATGATTTTCCCTATAAGATTTTTGTATTTTTTAAAATTTAGTTTGGAAGTATATTTAATATTAGTTAAGAAGTCAAGTAAATTGCTCAAGTTAATCTATACTAAATTAGTATAGATTAACTAAAATCCCTATTTTAAGGCTAATAATAAAAATAGTGAACTTTTTTAATCATGAGTAAATCACTTTACTTTAAATATAAAACAGTGTATACTTCCCTTAATTTATGCAAAGGATTTGATAGTGCCACTTATATCAACAAAAGGAGCTTATGGCTTAGCCGCTATATGCGAACTCTCAAAACGAGAAGATGATTCCCCTATGCAAACAAAAGAGATAGCATTAAATGCAAAAATTCCTCAAAATTATCTTGAACAACTTCTTGGTAAACTAAGACGTGCAGGAATAGTAGAGAGCATTAGAGGTGCTAAAGGTGGTTATAAATTAGCTCGTTCTCCAAGAGAAATAAAGATATTAGATATCTTAGTGGTACTAGAAGATGATTTAAAAATTATTGATAAAGAGATAGAACATCCAATTATAAATCTATTTTTTGCCGATGCTAAAGAGAGTGTAAAAGATATTTTTGATATAAACATAACAAATCTAGCAAAATACCAAAACCAATTTTTAAACTATAGTATATAACAAAGGAAAAAAATGAATAAAGTCACTATATGGCATAACCCAAGTTGCTCAAAATCTCGTGAGGCGATGAATATATTAGAGGCAAGTAACTCACAAATAAAAATTATAAAATATTTAGAGTCAACTCCAAGTGTAACTCAAATCAAAGAAACATTAAAAATGTTAGACATAACGCCAAGAGAACTAATGAGAACAAAAGAAGATATTTATAAAGAGTTAAAACTTCAAGATGAAAAAGATGATAATATTCTAATTCAAGCAATGGCACAAAATCCAAAACTTATAGAGAGACCTGTAATTATTAAAGGTAACAAAGCAATTATAGGAAGACCAACAGATAGAATTGCTGAGTTTTTAAACTCCTAGTCTTTTTTATTATCTTCACTAAAGTGACACTCAGTTCCTGAGTATGGACACGATTTAACTATGTTCATCTCAAACTGATCTTCTTCAACTCCACTTTTTTGGCGATCAAGATGACGCATTGCAGCACGAAAAGCAGTTAAAACCATATTTGCACTATCTTGATACTCTGTTGAAACATGCTCAACTTGCTCACCTTCTGGCTTTGTTTTATCTATCTTTGGTGCTGGTATCTCTGCATACGATTTTTGTAAATCTTGCTCTAATCCTAAAGTAGTTTTAAGAGCATTAATAATCTCATCACCTTTTATCATTTCTGTAAAAAGTGAGCCTAAAGTATTTACATCTTGAGTCGCATTTGAGCCAAACATAACATCTAGTATATGAGTGTTATTTAAGTTCATATACATAATTACGTATGATTGTGTAGTATTGTCTATCCCAACACCTGTACAGTCAGCATTTTCAAGTTTACCATAGTTTTCAGGTTGCATAAGATGCTTTCCTATCTCTGCATCTAAAGCTGCTTTTTCACCCATATGTTACCCTTTTGAGATAAGCTGTTCAATGCTCACCCCGTTATCTTTAATAAATTTTGAGATTGTATCTGAGTGAGTATGCTCATACGATTTTGAAAATACTATTCTTTTAATTCCACTTGCTATTATATTTTTACTACATTCACTACAAGGCTCAAGTGTTACGTATATCGTAGCACCCTCAACACAAATACCTTGTCTTGCTGCCCATATGATAGCATTCATCTCTGCATGTATTTCATAAGTTTTTGACCACTCATGATGCTCTGCAGTATACTCATTATCCCAGTAATCACAACAGTTTACATATCCAGAAGGCGTACCATTGTAGCCTGTACTAAGAATTCTGCCATCTCTTACAATAACAGCACCAACCTGCTTAGACACGCATTTTGAGGCAGTTGATAACTCTTGTGCAATATTTATAAAATTTTTATCACTTAGCATCTATCTTTACTTCTCTTATTATCTCTATCTCTGCGTTATTTCTTAGTCTTGCAAAATAATCACTCAGAACTTGTTCTCTTTTATCACCCATAATCATAGTGATAACTCTATCTTTATGACTTTGAAAATCACTTTTTTGTGAATGCTCTATTTTTTTAAGATAAAAGCTTAAATAAGCACCTTTTCCATCAGGTATAATTTGTGTAAAATTCTTTACTTTTGAATTTTCTAAAAAATTTGCTAACTCTGGCGAAATATTTTCATACACCAGCGTTGTTTCTTTTTTTGTAATCTCTGAAGAGAAAAACATTGGGTTACCTGTTTTTTTCTTCAGGATTTTTTTATTTTTTGAGTTATACACAACAACATCAAATGAGATAGGGCGTGTAAACTCTTTTTTGTGAAGTTCAAAATACTCTTTTGCTTCATCATCACTAGGCTCTATAACTGATCTATAAGATATAGAGTGATAAAGTTTTTGAGATAATATTCTCTCTTTTGTTTTTTCTTTAAACTCGGTAGAACTAAGCCCTCTTGACTTTCTAACTGCTTCATAAAAGTCATTTACACTCATTCCATTTGCAGATGCTGTTTTTTTAATATTATCATAAACATCAGCACTCGAAACAGAGATTTTTCTCTCCTGCAACTCAATAGTTTCTAGTTTCTTTCTTATTAAAGTATCTGTAGCACTTTTAACATCCACATTAGAGATTCTCATCTCATCTTTAATATCATAAAGAGTTATTGGAGCCCCTTTTACAATAAGAGCAACCCCATTAACAAGTTCTGCGTTTAGTGATGCAACAAAAATAAGAGTTAAAAATATTTTATACATTGATTTTCCTATAAATTAATGGCGTATTTTACCCACCTTTAACAAATATTTGCCTAAAGTATTAAGCATTTTACTGTTTATTTATATCTTCTATTATATTGATAGTAGTATTTAGAAGTTCACTTAAATTATTTTTACAAATTTCAAATATAGTCTCTGCGTCTAAATCAAAATAGTGATGAGATAAAATATCTCTAATCCCCTTTACTTGTTTCCACGGAATGTTTGGATAATTAGTTAAAAGTTTGTTATCAGATAATTTATCTATATTTTTAAAACCCTCTCCAATAGCTATCAATCTCATAGAAATACTATCAAATCTCTCAAGCCCAATATCATCTTTTAAAAAATCATCGCTTGAATTAATATCTTTACATCTACTGTGTATCAACTCTAAAGAGTATTTAACATCTTCTAAAGTAGATAAAATCATTTTATTTTTATCACTAAGCATAAACTAAATCTTTATTAATCATCTCTAAAAAGAAAGGTTTTATATTTTTATGTTCTCTTATAATATCAACTTTTTTATGAAGGTCTTCTTCTATCTGCTCTTTTATAGCTATCATATTAAACATATTTGGTTTCATTGTTATAAATATATCTATATCACTATCTTTAGTAGCTTCATCCCTTGCATAACTTCCAAACAGACCTATCCGTTCAATATTATATTGACTTTTAAATTCTTGATAATGTTCTTTTAGATAGTTTAATACATCAAGTTTTGTCATAAAAGCCTTTCGCAGATTTAGTTTTTATTTAATCTTATTATAGCATTTTTTAATTAGACATATTTTTTAAACAATTTGTTGTAAGCTTAATACACTTCTTTTCTATGGGCTATCCTAATTACAGAAATAACTAAAAGGTTGTTTTCTTTTAAATATATAATACGATAATTACCAACTCGCTTTCTAAATTTACCTTTGTGTTTGCCCTTTAAGTGTTTGTCATTTTTAAAGTCACCACTTTGTAAATCTAGTATTTTTGATGAAACAAGTAATTGAACTTTTTTTTCAAGTTTCAAAAATTCTTTCTCAGCATCTTTATCAAATGCTATGTTATACATCAATACCAGCTTTTTTAAACACCTCTTCAAGAGGCACAACAGTTGTTTTTCCAGCTTTTAAGTTATCGATTCTTTTATCTGCAACCATCTCATCTAGTTTATCAAAATATAACTCTATAGCTTTTTCAACTAAACTTGTTCTTGTTTTGTCTAATTCATGAGCATATTCATCTAAAGTTTGTACAACATCTTTTTCAAGTCTAATATTAATTGCTTGTTTCATGATATACCCTTTTCTATATTGTATATACAATTGTAGTGCAAAAAGAGTTGTTTTGTCAAGTGTTTATAACGGTTGAATACAAAAAATATGTTCCCTTTTTCTCAACTTCTTTTGTATTTTAGATAATAGCAAAGTCATCAGATTCACTAATTGCTTTTGCAATAAGATGAGTTATTATTTATTTTCTTTTTTATTGGTTTATTATTGGAAAGATATTTATAATACACCCATCTTGCTACTCTTTTATTTTGCCCTTCTGAAAATCCATCATAATATTTAGTTATTCTTGCCCATCCATTTTCTACTTCATAAATATCAACTTTTTGTCCTTTTTGTAAAACGCTTGTTTTTTGACCATATTTAGATGGTGATAATCTAACATTTAAGTCTTCTGAACTTACATACATGGATTGTGCATAAGAAAATATACTTATCAGCAACAATCCAATAATTTTTTTTAACATTTAAACTCCTTTAGATTTATTCATATACATTTAGATATGCCTAACTACTTATTCTTGCCCATTATGATAAACACAGCCTTAAATAGCATTATTAATAACACAAAAAAATAGCCGTTATTTGGACAAAACAAGAGAATCACTCAGCTTGCTGATGTTTCCTCAAAGTATTGGGTTAATTATTTTCCCTGTTTTACCCACCTTTAACAAACATTTGTCTAAAATTCGTTTACTATTTTTACAAAGGTTTCTTATGGTTGTTACTCGTTTTGCTCCAAGTCCTACTGGCTATCTTCACATCGGTGGTTTACGAACTGCTCTTTTTTCTTATCTTTGGGCTAAAAAAAATGGTGGGAAATTTGTTCTTCGCATAGAAGATACTGATAAAGCTAGAAACTCCCAAGAAGCTACTGATGCTATTGTAAAAGCGTTTGAATGGTTGGGGCTTGAACATAATGGAGAGATAACTTACCAATCACAACGAGATGACATATATGCTGGATATATTAAACAACTTTTAGACGAAGGTAAAGCTTACAAATGCTACATGTCAAAAGAGGAACTTACAGCACTTCGTGAAACTCAAATGGCAAATAAAGAGCGTACAAAATATGATGGCAAGTATCGTGATTTTGATGGAACTCCACCAGAAGGTGCCCAGCCAGTTATCCGCATAAAAGCTCCACTAACTGGAGAGATTATTGTAAAAGATGGCGTAAAAGGTGACATAAGCTTTCAAGCTGAAGATATTTTAGATGACTTTGTAATTGCTAGAGCTGATGGAGCTCCAACTTATAACTTTGTTGTTGCTATTGATGATGCTCTTATGGGTATAAATGAAGTTATCCGTGGAGATGATCACTTATCAAATACTCCAAAACAAATAGTTGTTTATGAAGCTCTTGGATTTGAACTTCCTAAGTTTTATCATGTTCCTATGATTCACAATTCTGATGGTAAAAAATTATCTAAAAGGGATGGTGCTACAGATGTTATGGCTTATAAAGAGATGGGTTATACTCCAGCTTCACTTCTAAACTTTTTAGTTCGTCTTGGTTGGAGTCATGGTGATCAAGAGATATTTTCAATGGATGAGATGCAAGAGTTATTTAATCCACAAGATATCAACAAGTCAGCATCTATCTACAATACTGAAAAACTTGACTGGTTAAACTCTCACTATCTTAAAAATACACCAAATGCTGAACTAGCTCAGTTACTAACTCAGTATGATTTAGTACTAACTTCACATGATAAAAAAGAGATTTTACTAGATGAGCTTAAAGATCGTGCTAAAACTCTAAAAGAGATGGCTATTCTTGTAAAAGAGATTATAGAGATTCCAAGCTCTTACGATGAAAAAGCTGTAAAAAAAGCTTTTAAAGGTAATGCTTTAGAAGTTTTAAAAGCTTTTAAAACAAAAGTAGAGTCCGCAAATGAGCTACATCTGCCATCTGACTATCATCATATCATGCAAGAGGTTGTTAATGAAATGGAAATTGGTTTTGGTAAGATTGGTCAACCTCTAAGAGTTGCTCTTTTAGGAAAGATGGGCGGACCTGGTCTTGATAGTATTATGGCAATAATTGGTAAAGATGAAACTATTCAGCGTATAATAAATGCAATAAGTAAACACACTGTTTAGTGCATAAAAGAAACTTGTCCCTTTTACTTCGCTTGGGACGCTCTGCCTACTAAAGTCAGAATATTTAGGAGAAAAAAATGGAAATCATTTCTTTATTTTTTACAGCATTAATTGAACTTAGTAATGCTATGGCTTTCTATATCCTTTTTGGACTTGTCTTTGCAGGAATACTGCATGAATTGATTCCAGAATCAATTGTTACTAAACATCTTGGCAAAGAGAGTATCAGCTCTGTTATAAAATCAACTATCTTTGGTATTCCTTTACCTGTTTGCTCATGCGGTGTTATCCCACTTGCTACAAGCATAAAAAAAAGTGGTGCAAGCAAAGGTGCTACTTTATCTTTTTTAATTTCCACTCCCATCACTGGCGTTGACTCAATCTTAGCAACTTTTGGTATGTTTGGTTGGGTTTTTACAATATACAGAGTTATAACCTCTATGTTTATTGCAATGATAGCTGGAATATTAACAAATATTTTAGACAAAGAAATTATAACTGATGAAAAAGAGAGCGAAAGTTGTTGCTGTTCAAGTGAGGCATCTCATACTCATGATGAACAAAAACCAAAATTTTCATTTATAAAAGCTATGAAGTATGCATTTGTAACTCTTTTAAGTGATATAGCAAAACCTCTATTTTGGGGTTTAATACTTGGTGCACTTATTACCATAGCAATCCCTCAAAATCTTAGTGAAATTTTAACTCAACACACATGGCTTTCATACCTTATAGCAATCGCGATTGCTGTCCCGATGTATGTTTGTGCAACAGCTTCACTTCCTATAGCAGCAGCTCTTATGCTTAGTGGTGTAAGTGCTGGTGCTGCTTTTGTATTTTTAAGTGCAGGACCTGCTACAAATACAGTAACCATAGGTGTAGTTAAAAAAATGCTAGGTACAAAATCTTTATATATCTATTTAGGAAGCATTATTTTTGGAAGTATTATTTTTGGGCTTGGGCTTGATTTTGTATTTGACATTAACGAAATTGATCCAAAATCTCTTATCCATATACATGAAGAATCAGGTATGCTAGATATACTAAGCAGTATTGTTTTATGGGCATTGATGCTCTTTTTTATCATAAAACCTTACTTTAAAACTCAAAAACTTTGATTTTCCAAATAAATATAATTAAAAACTTCGGTTAATCAAGCAAATAGACTCATTTAATGAGTTTGTATGTTACCTCTTTGGTATTTTTCTTTAGATTGTGGTACTCTCCACTCATTTTGAGTATTTACTTTCTTTTTTTTATCTGTCTTCTTTTTAATATCTTTTTCTTCTGATTTATCTTTAGTACTTTGTACTTTCATTGTAGAGCCATATTTTCCAGCACCTCATTTCATACCTTCTGCATTAAGAGCTGTAAACCCTAAACTCAAAGATAAAATAACCCAAAAAACAGGTTGAAATAATTTTACAGTTTTCATAATATAACCTCTTTGATTGATTTTTATAATTGTACATAAAATATTTTCATAATTTAAAAGCTTATAAAATTAATATAAAAAATTATTTTATAATAAGTTTTTTGCTTTTAAGGGAATATTTTATGTGTTCTGTTATTTATTAATATTAAGAATAAATTTACTATAATTTGGAATGAATAAAGCTCAACCCGACCGTTATAGATTAAATTCTAACAGGAAACCAAATTGAACAAAACAGTATTAATCACAGGTGGAAATAAAGGGATAGGACTAGAAGTTACAAGAGAATTTTTAAGCCTAAACTACGACATTATTGTAATCGCAAGAGATTTTAATGACTTTGAATTTAAAAACAATGATAAAATAAAACAAATAATATTTGATTTATCAAGAGTTGATGAAATACCAACTTTAATATCATCATTAGATCCAATTGATATATTGATTAATAATGCTGGTGTAATGTATTCATTACCATATAATCAATACTCAAATGATAAAAAAGAGTCTATGTTAAAACTAAATATAGAAACGCCAATAAAACTTATCGAAGAGGTTTCAAAAAGCATGATTAAAAAAGGCAATGGAAGAATTGTAAATAATGCTTCTGTTGCAGGCTATACAGGACATCCTGACATTTGGTACGGAATAACAAAAGCTGGACTTATAAATGCAACTAAAAGTTTTGCAAAAATATTTGATGGAAAAATTATAATAAATGCAGTTGCTCCAAGTCCAGTTGATACAGATATGCAAAAAGTCAATTCAAAAGAGAGAAAAGATGCTTTTATGAAGTCTGTTATTACTAAAAGATTTGCTACTGCTCAAGAGGTTGCAAAAACTATTATTTGGTTAGCAACTGAATCTCCAGAATATATAAATGGAACTTGTATAGATATAAACAATGGTTCTTTTCCAAGATAAATAAGGTCGAGTCGCCACGTTAAAAATATTACAAATTTAACATATACATGTTACATTTTTATACACTAAGTAACTGCTTTAGAAATTTGTTGATGATAATTTTTATCATATTGTTTATTATTTTTATAAAGTGAGAATGCAATA
>JAFLJV010000122.1 GCA_022712845.1 Sulfurimonas sp.
AAAATATTGGAACATGGAATGAAAAACTATCTTTTATATTATGGTTTAACAGATGAAATTATAAGTTTTTTTAAAATATTTAAAGAAAAATTTTCAGATACAAAACTAAATCTTAAGTCTCAGGTACACGGCTCTATGGATAAATGGAGACCATCTATGATAGTTAATTCAATATTAGACTAAAAAATTATATTTTTTCTAGTAATATTGATGATTTAAAATTAACAGGGAAATCTTAAATCACGCTAAAATAAAATTTTAAAATTTAATCGAAGCAATTAAGCGTACGATATTTTGTTTATAATCAACAGCTGTACGTATATCAACATCCTATATACCAAAGATAATACATCTTTTATAAAACTTTTTGTTGAAATAAATCAACTCCATTACTTGTTTTAATTAGTTATATATTAACATTATTAAAATAAAATTGTCAAAATCATATTGTTAATATTTTTAGATGCTTAACTATAGTAAAAGCTGCTCTAAAAGAGACATAGAAAGCCGATATAGAAAATTTATATCATATATTTAACCTCAAATATAGACAAGGTAGGTATAATAAGCAAATTTTTTATTAGAGGAGACTTTTCATGCAAATAAGTGGCGCACAAATGGTCATTGAGGCTTTAATCGCTGAGGATGTTACCACAGTATTTGGTTATCCAGGCGGAGCTATCATGAATGTCTATGATGAGATTTATAAACAAAATGACTTTAAACATATATTGACAAGACATGAACAAGCTGCTATTCACGCTGCTGAAGGATATTCAAGAGCAAGTGGTAAAGTTGGTGTTGCTATGATTACAAGTGGACCAGGATTTACAAATGCTGTTACTGGTTTAGCTGATGCTTATATGGATTCTATTCCATTAGTTGTTATTAGTGGTCAGGTTCCTATGAGTTTGATTGGTACTGATGCATTTCAAGAGATTGATGCTGTTGGTATTAGTCGTTCATGTACTAAACATAATTATCTTGTAACAGATGCAAAAGATTTGGCTCGTATACTTAAAGAAGCATTTCATATAGCAGCTACAGGTCGTCCAGGTCCTGTTCATGTTGATATTCCAAAAGATGTTACAGCTCAAATTGCTGAGTTTGACTACTCTTTAGAGCTTAATTTAGAAACATATAAACCCCATACAAAAGGTAATCCTCGTCAAGTTAAAAAAGCTATAGAGGCTATTGCAAAAGCAAAAAGACCTCTTTTTTATCTTGGTGGTGGTATTATTAATGCAAATGCATCTGATGAGGTTAGAGATTTTGTTCATAGAACAGGTATTCCTGCTGTTGAGACTTTTATGGCTAGAGGGACTCTAAGTCATGATGATGAGTTGCTTATATCTATGCTTGGTATGCATGGCTCATATGCTGCGAATATGGCTATGAGTGAGACTGATTTGGTTATTGGGCTTGGTGCAAGATTTGATGATCGTGTAACTGGAAAAATATCTGAGTTTGCTAAAAATGCTGATGTAATACATGTAGATATTGATCCTGCATCTATCTCAAAACTTGTTAATGCTGATTATCCAATAGTTGGTGATGTTAAAAATGTTGTAAATGATATGTTAGAGTTAGTATCTAGTATTGATTCACAAAAATATGCACCATGGAGAGAGACTATCAATAATTTTGATACTCTTCATCCATTAACATATCATGAAGATACGGATAGATTAAAGCCACAATGGGTTATAGAACGTGTTGGTGAGCTTTTAGGTGACGGGGCAAATATATCAACAGATGTTGGTCAACATCAAATGTGGACAGCACAGTTTTATCCATTTAGTAGACCTCGTCAATTTATGAGTTCTGGTGGACTTGGAACTATGGGGTATGGTTTTCCAGCAGCTATAGGTGTTAAAGCAGCTACTCCTGATAAGATTAGTATTAACTTTACTGGTGATGGTTCAATTTTGATGAACTGTCAAGAGCTAATGACTGCTGTAGAGCAAAAGTTACCAGTAATTAATATTATATTAAACAATAACTTTTTAGGAATGGTAAGACAGTGGCAGACGCTGTTTTATGATAAAAGACATAGTGAAACTGACTTGAGTGTTCAGCCTGATTTTGTAAAATTATCAGAAGCTTTTGGTGGAATAGGGTATAGAGTTAAAACAAAAGAAGAATTTGATGCTGCTCTTAAAGATGCAATTGAGAAAGATGTAGTTGCTTTTATAGAAGTAATTGTTGAGAGAATGGAAAATGTTATGCCAATGGTTCCATCTGGTGGATCACTATTTAACATGATGTTATTAGAAAAGAAGGAGAAATAATGGAACAAAGTGAAAGAAGAGTTATTTCTGTTATTGTAGTAAATGAAGCGAGTGTTTTATCTCGCATCACTGATCTTTTTTCTGGTCGTGGTTATAATATTACATCTTTAACTGTTGCACCTATTCCTGAGAGTAAGTACTCAAGACTTACTATTGTTACATCTGGTTCTGTTAGAGTTATAGAGCAGATTACAAAACAGTTGCATAAACTTATCCCTATTTTGAGAGTTTATGAGCATGCTGATTTAGTTGAAAAAGAGATGGCACTTGTTAAGTTTCCAGTTTCTGATAATATTACAGATATAAATACTCTTTGTGAAGCTTATAATGGCAAAATTGTAAATGTTGGTGAAAATGTTATTATCGCTATGGTTGCAGATGAGCCTAAGAGAATTGAGAATTTTTTAAAAATAATAACTAGATACAATCCAAAAGAGATAGTAAGAAGTGGTGCTGTTGCACTAGAGAGATAGTAGTGCTATTTAGTGAGATTGCAAAAAAACTAAACC
>JAFLJV010000123.1 GCA_022712845.1 Sulfurimonas sp.
AAATCGGATTGCGGTGGAGTGGCTCGTGTACGCCGTACCCCGTGAAGATTTAGTGGCAAATCAAAATATCTGGCTACCGGCCGCGCTAATTCCACCGCTTGATTAAAGCCACGCTCACGCAACCGCGTAGCGTGCAGAGGCACAGGAATAATTTGCTCGGGCGGAACTTCTACCACAGAAGCCAACCATTGAGTCATCAATTCACCCAACAGGCGTGCTTGCGCCAGTCGGCCGTTGAATTTGACTTGAATCTCTTCACCAACTTTATTTCCATTACTATCAAATCGTTGTAATTGAATTTCTCCACTTTCAGGACCTTCACGAAATATACCATTAAACCAAGAAACCACATAACCACCATCTTTTAAAGCTGTAATACTTGGATTACCTTGCCAATCTTGTGTATATGTATTAACTAATGTTTCAACTATTTCTACATTATAACTCTCATCTACACCCCCAACGTTAACAACAACATCTTTAGCACTACCGTCTGCACTTATAACACTGAATGTATCAGTAGCATTATCACCATCATTAAGTTCTGTTGATGTTACATTATATATCCATACTCCATTAGTATCAACACTGAAGTTTCCATAATCTCCTACTACATTTGACTGAGCTTGTAGTAAGTTTTCACCATTATCAGCATCATTTACTATAACTTGTCCTGTGATATTTCCATTACCTTCACTAATATCTCCACTTAAATCTCCAGATATAACTGCAACATCATTTGTACCTGTAATTGTTAATGTAGTCTCTTTTACTCCACTTACTAGGTTAGTATCTTCTGAATCATAATTCACTTCATATGTGAATGTTAAAGTAGCAGTATCTCCTTCTGCTAGTGCATCAAAATTTCCATCAACTTTGTAAGTTCCTGTTGTAGCATCTACTATTGTTACGCTTACATCAGTTAAGGTATTTATATTTATATCATTAGAGGCAAGAGTTATTGGGGTAGTATTTAATTTAAAATCATGTTCTACACTACTTGTATCTTCATTTAATGAACCTTCATATAGCGTACCAAGGTTATCTTTTTCTTCTATACTTTCTTCTACACTACGTTGTAAAACAATATCTTGTATGCTTATACTTCCACCATCTTCAAATACTATATTTTCAACACTATTTTGAGAAACTCTAATTACATCATTGTAAGTATTAAAATCTTTACCATCTTCATGTAGTGCTATTAAAAAGTCATTTCCATCTTCTTTAACTGTTATATCATTTATACCTATTCCCGTTGCAAACTTAATAGTATCTATTCCACTTTCATCTATTATAATATCTCTACCAAAACCTACATCAAATACATATATATCATCACCCTCTCCACCGGAGATAGATTCATTTAAAGAATTAACGTGAATTTCATCATTACCAGCTAATGCAAACACTTCATCAACATTACCTTTGTTGTGCATTACATTACTATTTTCATCACCATAGTAAATAGTCTTTTCTTCTATCTGTTGTATATTAAGCGTATCTCCATCTATAAAGTTAAATGACTCTAATTTATAACTATCTTCTAAGAACCAGTTTTGAACAACGATAGAGTTATTCTCATCAATTTTTATATTTAGATTATTGTCTGTCCTTATTAGCTCTATATCATCAACTATAATATCTTGACCAAAAATAATCTTGTCTATCTCTCCATCAACTAATGAAAAATCACTTATAGTATCGTGTCCATCACCAAGGTTATAGATGTAGGTATCATTTCCTACTCCACCCTCTAAGTAATCATCTCCAGCTCCAGCATCTAAAATATCATCACCAGCTCCACCTATAAGGGTATCAATACCAGCACCACTTTGGATATTATCATCTCCACTATTTCCATCTATGATGTTATCTCCACCAAGGTCTATTACTATATCATCACCTGCTAATGCATCAACATTATCATCACTAGTTCCATAAAGTAATTTATCATTATCAACAGTAGGAGTAACTGTTAAGTGTTTAATATAATCTATCTCTGTACCATCAAATAAAACTATATTTTCTATTCTATTATTTGTTTTAAACCAATCTTTTATAGTTATTTTATCACCATACTCTGCAATATCTTTATCTACTTCTTTAATATATATAACTACATCATCATTATCTTTTCCGATTATTAAATCATCTTCAGTAATACCCTCACCAAACTTTAATGTATCATTACTACCAGCATCATAATAACTATAATCATCCCCTTTTCTTCCATAGTCATAAATTACATCTTTTCCATCATAACGATTAAATACATAAGTATCATCATCACCTAAATGTCCATAAAGGTTATCATTACCTTTTTTACCTTCTAAGGTATCGTTTTGGTTAAATCCGTGAATATTTTCACCAACATCACTTCCAATATTTGCGATAATATCGCTCATGTTCCAAGTAGAACCATCACTAAATTCAAACTTTTCTACTGCGTAGTAAGCTCTGCTATAATCTCTTGAATTTTCATCATCATATGTTGACCATTTTTTAAGAGTGATTTTATCTTGAAGTTGATCAAATGGTATTCCATCCTCTTTTAATCCTACTATTAAATCATCACCACTTTGTACAAGTATCAAATCACTTGCACTTACACCATCTTTAAATCTTAGAGTATCGTTACCTGTATCACCCCAGTCTGTAAAGTTATCTTCGATAATAGTGTCATTTCCATCATCTCTACCAAACAGGTAAGTATCATTACCCTCTCCACCATGGAGTTCATCTACACCTTCATCACCAGAGATAGTATCATCTCCTGCTTCGCCGTAGAGTTTATCATTACCTTCGTTTCCTTCAAGAATATCATTTCCACCACCTATATGTATGGTATCATCTCCTGCTAATGCATATATTTTATTATTTTCATCTCCGTACTCTAAGTTATCATCACCCTCTGTAGGAGTTATTATAAAGTCAGCTATAGCTATAGTCTCATTACCTATAACCATTAACTCCACTCTATTTTCTACTGTACTCTCATTAAACCAATCTTTTAAGATAACTTTATCATTTTCATTTAGAGATAAAATCAGGTCAGTATCTATTTGTTGTGTAGTAATATCAGCTCTTATAATATTTGAATCAAATGCTACAGTATCTACACCAGCGTTATCGCTTATGGTATCTGTGCCATCACCTACTTTAAAGTTGTATGTATCATCTCCTGCACCACCATCAATAGTATCATTACCAGTACCACCAGTTATAAAGTCACTTCCGCCAAGTGCTACAATGGTATCATCACCTGCACCACTCTCTATAACTTCACTAAATTCAGTACCTTCTATAGTATTATCTTCACTACCGTATATGTAATATCTACCTGTTATCCAGTTTTCATCAAATTCTAATTCAGCATAAGTAGCAGTTTTATCTATAACTAAAACTTCACCATCACCAAATTCAATAAATTCTATTCCTCTGTTAACGTTTTGCCAATCTCTTATAACTACATAATCTTTTAATTCTGTGTATGTATCATGACCTGCATCTATTTTAATTATTAAGTCATTACCTTTAGTTCCTAGTGTAATTTGAGCTCTATTTATATCTTCAAATTTTAAAGTATCGTCACCTGCATTAATCTCTATCTCTTTATTGTAAAATTTATCATCAACTATAACTGTAAAATCACCTTTTCTATAAATATAAGTGTCATCACCTTTACCACCAAACATATCTGCTCCATGGTTACTATATAAGGTATCTGGTTGAGAGTCTAAAAGCATTGTGGCAATTGTTATAGCACTCATAGTTGAGCCATCATAAAACTCTAGCTTTTCTATGTTGTTTTCTTTTTTAAACCAGTCTGTTATAGTTATTTTATCACTTAACTCTTCAAAAGTTTTTCCATCTTCATAAAGTGCTACAATTAAATTATTTTCATCTTGTTGAAAAAGTAAATTACTCTCTAAGATATTATTTCCAAATTTTAATGTATCGTTTCCTGCACTGTCATAAACATTATCTAGACCATCTCCTGTACTAAACTCATAAACATCATCTCCTGCTTCACCATATAATGCATCATTACCAGTTGAACCTATAAGAGTATCATCACCCAAACCACCATAAAGAGTATCATTATCAGCTCCACCATCTAGCTTATCATGACCAGCTCCTGCTGTGATTTTATCATTGCCACTACTACCAAATATAGTATCATCACCATAATCAGTAGTTACATTATCATTCCCAGCCAATGCATCTATAGTTATAGACTCTTCTCCATTATACATAAAGGTATCATCCCCTTGTGTTACTTGAAGTAATAAATAATCAACATTTATATTTGTATCATCACTTAAAGTGATATTTTCTATTTTATTATTTTTGTAATTTAAAATAGTTACTTTATCACTTAACTCTTCAAATGCTATTCCACTCTCTTTTATAGCAATTACTAAATCATTCCCAATTATTCTTGCTGTTAGTTTATTAACATCTGTTATATCATTAAATTTTAAAGTGTCATTTCCATTTATATCTAAAATAGCGTCTTTTGCATCACCTATATTAAATATATAAATATCATTACCAGCTCCACCACTTAAAGTATCATTTCCTTTTCCACCAGTTATTGTATCACTACCACCACCAGTAGTTACACTATCATCTCCACCTAATGCATCTACAATTACAGAATTATTTTCATAAGATACTAAGTTGTCATTTTCTTGTGTTGGATTAAGGAGTAAACTATTTAAATCAACATCTGTGTCATCACTTAAGGTAATATTTTCTATTTTATTATTTTTATAGTCTAAAATAGTTACTTTATCATTTAGCATCTCAAATGAAACTCCACTCTCTTTTATGGCAATTACTAAATCATTTCCTACTATTTTTGCTGTTAATTCATTAATATCTAGTACATCATTAAATTTTAATGTGTCATTTCCATTTATATCAGAGATAGTATCTTTTGCATCACCTATATTAAATATATAAGTATCATTACCAGCTCCACCTTGCAAGTTATCATTGCCAGCTCCACCCATAATAGTATCACTACCACCACCAGTAGTTACACTATCATCTCCACCTAATGCATCTACAATTACTGAATCATTTTCATAAGATACTAAATTGTCATTTTCTTGTGTTGGGTTAAGAAGTAAGTTATTTAGATTAACAGAAGTATTGTCACTTAAAGTAATATTTTCTATTTTATTATTTTTGTAGTTTAAGATAGTTACTTTATCACTTAACTCTTCAAATACAATTCCACTCTCCTTTATAGCAATTACTAAATCATTCCCTATTATTTTTGCCGTTAGTTCATTGGCATCTGCTACATCAGCAAATTTTAATGTGTCATTTCCATTTATATCAGAGATAGTATCTTTTGCATCACCTATATTAAATATATAAGTATCATTACCAGCTCCACCTTGTAAATCATCATTACCAGCTCCACCAATCAGAGTATCACTACCTCCACCAGTAGTTACACTATCATCTCCACCTAATGCATCTACAATTACTGATTCATCTTCAAATGTTATTAAGTTATCATTTTCTTCTGTTGGATTAAGAAGCAAGTTATTTAAATTAACAGTACTATCATCACTTAAAGTAATATTTTCTATTTTATTATTTTTATAATTTAAGATAGTTACTTTATCATTTAGCTCTTCAAACGCTATTCCACTCTCTTTTATGGCAATTACTAAATCATCTCCTACTATTTTTGCTATTAATTCATTAGCTTCTATACCATTACCAAATTTTAAAGTATCATTACCTCTATCATTTGTAACATTAATTTCACCATCATTTTTATTAAATATATAAATATCATTTTTATTTACTGGCATTATTTCATTCAATTTAATTATTGTGCTATCATTTTTAAAATAAAGATTTTCAATAGTATTATTTTCATTCGTATAGTCCATGATTAAAATTCGACCTGAATTTGCTATATTAATATTTAAATCATTACCACTAAAACTATATGATATATCTTCTTTTTTAATATTCTCACCAAATTTAATAGTATCATTTCCAGCATTTTTTTGTAATACACCACTAGAAATTTGTTGTTGTTTAGTCATTCTTGGTGTAATTAATCCACCAGCTCTTATATAATACCCTGGTCTATTATCATCTGAAATTATATCTGAGCCATCACCTTTATTATATATGTATATATCATCTCCATCTCCACCAACTAAGAAATCATTACCAACTCCCCCTACCAGAGTATCATTTCCATCTCCAGCAAAAAGGTCATCTGCTCCATTATTACCATATATATTGTCATCACCCAAACCAGTATGTACAAAATCTCTTCCAGATAAACTTTCAATATATAAATTTTCATTACTATCTTTTAGGTTAATTACATCATTACCTTCTGTTCCAACTTGAGGAGTAGCAACTTCCAACTCACTACCATCAGCAAAAACTATATGCTCTATAGTATTATTTTCATTTATATAGTCTTTAATCGTTATAACATCACTTAACTCTTCAAAAGGTTTATTGCCATCTTTAATGCCTATAAGTAAATCCATACCAAAATATTTAGTAATTACATCATCTTTAGTTATCCCTGTTCCAAACTGTAAAGTATCTTCTCCAGCATTATCTTTTAAAGTATCTTTATGTCCATAACTATAATCATCATATATAATATCTTTTCCATCACCTTTGTTATATATGTAAGTATCATTACCAAGACCACCTTCTAGTCTGTCATTTCCCTCATCTCCATCTAAAGTATCATCACCTGCTTGAGTGACTATAATGTCATCACCACTATTACCACTTATAACATCTACTCCACTACCTGTGATTAAAGTATCATCACCTGTTAACAAATCTAAACTATAGTTTTCATTTGAAAGTTCTAAATTATCATCAAACTCTGTAGGTGCACTTAAAAGTCTCTTTACATCTACTCTTTGGTAACCATCAAGAAAAATTGCCTCTATACTACTTTTAGAATCTTTATAGTTTTTAAGAGTTATTTTGTCACTTAAATCATCAAATGTTTTTCCATCCTCTTTTAGTCCTATTAAAAGATCAGCTCCTCTAAATTCAACTACTAAGTCAGCTTCTGTTACATTTGCACCAAACTGTAGAGTATCATGTCCATCTATATCTATGATAGTATCTTTACCATCACCTTTGTTGTAGATATAAGTATCATTTCCAACTCCACCTTCTAGTCTATCATTACCCTTTCCACCAGTAAGCGTATCATTCCCACCAAGTGACTTTATAACATCATCTCCACCTTTCATATCGATGATATTATCACTAGAACCTAACTGAAAAACCTCTACACCATCACTAGTTACTAACTGATCAAACACCTCTTTAAACTTTAGTACTTCTGTATCACCAAACTCTATAATCTCTACTCTATTTTTAGATGTGATCCAATCTACTAAAATCACTTTATCACTTAACTCATCAAATATTTTACCATCCTCTTTTATGGCAATAACCAAGTCACTATTTCTTATAAGTTTTATCTCTACTCTATCTTTAGTTATTTGTGTATCAAATAGTAATCTATCTAGTCCACCATTATCATATATGGTATTTACTCCATCACCCTCTCTAAAGTAAAAAGTATCATTTCCTTTACCAGAGATTAGTTTGTCCGTACCTTTTTTTAGAAGTACTTTAGTATCTGCGTCTGTAGTTGTTATGATTTCATTTTCATCACTAGCTATTATTATGTCATCTGTATTATTTATATCTGTAGTTTGAAATAGTGATACACTACTTCCTTTATATATATCTTTTACTAGTTCTTTTGTTATATTGTTTTGAATATTATTTATTATCTCTGTTTTGCTAAACTCTAGTCCACCGTATTGCATCTGCATAACTTTAGCAAGGTAGAGTTTTTCATCTATGGTTTGAGTTGGGCTATTTAAGTACTCTAATACTTTTGTATTAAGTGCTGTTTGATCATCTACTATAAATGTTTGTGTATCTAAGTCATAGTGTGTATCGCTAAATATATCTTTAAAAATTGATTGTATTGCAAAAGTACTCTCTATAGTTTGTGTTAGTTGTTTATATTGTGTATTTATATTTGCATCATCTATAATTGCTTTTGTTGGTATATTACCTATACTTAGGTTTGAAGTGTAGTAGTTTTGAATTTGGGTAGTAAAATTATCTTCTGCTTCAAACCTCTCAAATATCCAAGCTTGTTTATCTGTTTGAGCCATCTCAAACTCATCTGAGCTATACTTCTCTTTTAACTCATTTACATAAGCTCTATAACCTGAG
>JAFLJV010000124.1 GCA_022712845.1 Sulfurimonas sp.
GTTTAATAATCTTTTTTTTATTTATAGATAAAGATCTAGTCAGCCTAAAGAAAAAAGTATGTGATGATGAAGATAGATATATGACTATAGTTAAAATTGGTAAAAAACTTGCAAATAAAGACTCTTTATCTTGTAGAAAAACAAATACACAGGAGTATCAAACTCTTCTTCATTATCTAAAAAATGGGCAGAATCCTGATGAAGTTTTTGAAAATAGATATACATTACTACTTCCAGCTTCATGTTGTGGTGATGTTAAATTAGTTAAATCATTACTCGAATGTAAAAGTGATGTTAATTTCAAAAGTTCTTTAGGTAAAACAGCTCTTATACTAGCTTCAACACATGGATTTGATGAAATTGTTTCTCTGCTGATTGAGAATGGAGTAAATACAGAAGAAAAAGATTTTAATAACCATGCTGCTCTTTTTTATGCTCAAAAAAATAATCATAAAAAAATAATAAACATATTAGAAAAAAAAGACTAAAATAACAAATGAAAAATATAGAAAATCTCATAAATATAATGATTTCAAATGATTATTTAATTCAAGATAATTATAATAATAGAGAAGATCTTATATGTATACAAGAGAAATTAACAACTCTTTTATATAAATATATAGAATCATTAAAAGATAAAACAATCAATAAAAAGGAGCTATTAAAATCTGTTCTTAAAAATGGTTTTGAACTTGCTGATAGTGATATAATTATTTTCAAAAACAAACAAATCTTTATAAAACTATTTGATAATTCTAAGATAACAAAAGTTACTGATGATGAAAAAAACACGATTGCAAATAGATTTAATGGTATTGAAGAAGATACTCTCAGCTCTTTTTATAATGACTTTTTTTCAGACAATCAACATAAAGATTTTTTCTATTTAGTAGCAAAGCAATTTGTTGATGTATATCTAATAGAAAAAGAAATTAATAACAATACTTACGAAAATTATGCTTTTTCATTTATACAATCAATTGTAAAAGAACATTTGCTTGATTTAATCGAATGTAATGATGATTTTATAACAGGATTTTCAGGTTATTTATTTCGAATACATTTTAAAGAAGTATTTGAATATATAGCAAATATTATACTAAAGGAGATTAGTTTATCAAACACTTATATGATGGAATTTTTAAACTACTACTCTTTAAGCATTGTTGTTTTAAATGGAAAAAAATACACTGTACCAAATATTGAAGCAAATAATGGCTTAAGATGGAATGTAGCTTCCATGATATCTATTGTTAAAATTTATATTAAAACAGAGATAAATATAGTTAATATGCAAGATAAAATTAATGAATTAAAAAAAGAAGTTAAAAAATTATACATTGGTGGGTATTCACCTTTAGAATATAACAGCAGTATAAATAAAAAAATTAAACAAATATCTCAAACTATTGAACAAAATATTAAAAGATTAAATAAACATATAGATTCTTTAGATCAATTAAAAGATAAAAAACAAAGAGATACACTAGCTGGTGATGTTAGATCGATGAAATATGAAATACATAACTTAATAGAAGAGAAAGAGAAACTAACTTTTAATATTATAGAACCAAATGCTATAATGCAATATACAAAAATTAGAAGAGAGATGGACTCTCTTATAAGATATGAAAAAAGAGAAGAAAAAATTCTAGATCAAAATAAAAATTCATATATATCAATAAAAAACTCACTTGTAAAAGCATTAACCTCTAAAAAAACACCTATCATAGAGATTATATAATTATGAGTATTTCTACAAACCCTATATACTCACCTCTTTTATATCAGCAATTTTTAAAATACTTTTATAGATAGAAGCAACAAGAGCTTTTCTATTATTTTTTACAGCTTCATCATTAGCATTTACCATAACATCTTCAAAGAATCTGTCAAGCTCTGGTTTTAAACCTAAAAGTGCATCAAGTTCCTCTTCATAAGAGTTATATTTAACAACATCCACTTCACTATATCTTACATATAAAGCTTTTTCTGCATCCTCTTGAAACAGTTTAGTATCTATATTTAACTCACTTTTCATATCAATATCTTTAGTGATATTTGCAACACGCTTAAATGTAGAGAAAGACTCACTAAAACCTTGGCTATTTACCATATTATTTAAAGCTTCAATCTTTTTGCCAATTGAGATAATTTCTCTTTCACCTGAAGCTAAAACTGCTTCGATAATTGAACCATTTACTTTAAAGTGTTGTTTTACTCTCTCTAAAATAAAGTTTTCAAGCTTAGTCATATCTATATTTTCATAACCTTTAGCTAACTCTTTAATAGTCTCAACTATATCAAACTCTAAATTATGTTCTTTTGTAATTCTAAGAACTCCATTTACCGCTCTACGAAGAGCAAAGGGGTCTCTTGAACCTGTTGGTATCTGATTAACACTAAAGAGAGCTAAAAGAGTATCTAGTTTTATACTCATAGCAACTATTGCACTCATCTTAGATGATGGAAGCTCACTATCTTCACCATCAGGTAAATATTGCTCAGTAATTGCTGTAACAACCTCTTTATTTTCACCCTGTTCTATTGCATAATAACCACCCATAAGCCCTTGAAGCTCTGTAAACTCATAAACCATCTCACTCATTAAGTCAGCTTTTGCAAGACTTACAGCACGTTCTAAAACTTCTTTAGTGGAATTTTTAGGCATATATTTATTAAAAAGAATAAGAGCTATTTTTTTTTCACGTTTAATTTTATCTGCTACTGAACCTAAACCTTTAAAAAATGCAACCTTTTCAAGTCCTGCTGTACTTAACCCATTTTTTAAATCATTATCATAAAAGAATAATCCATCAGCCAAACGTGGACGAAGAACTCTTTCATTACCTTCAATTACTTTAGAAAAATCACTAGTTAATGCATTTGAAACAACTACAAATTTATTTATTAATTTAGCATTTTTAAATACTGGAAAATATCTTTGATGTTCCTTCATGGAAGTGATGATAACTTCAGGAGGAAGTCTTAAAAATTTCTTATCAAATGAACCTAGCAGTGCTGTTGGATTCTCAGAAATTGCTACAACTTCATTAAGTAATTCATCATCTATTTCTATCTTAATGCCATTTTTTTTTTCTAATTTTTTAAAATCATTTAAAATATTTTCACGTCTGAGTTCAGGAAAAAGCGTAACACCCCCTTTTTCTAGAATTTCAAAATAATTTTTAGCACCACTGATATCTACAGCATCAAAATTTGAAATTCTATGAACAAAGGTTTGTTTAGTTGATTTAACATTAAAAAGTTCCATATCTATTTGTACATCACCTAAAAG
>JAFLJV010000125.1 GCA_022712845.1 Sulfurimonas sp.
ATGATATGATAGGATGTGTTTCATCTACATGTAATTTTCTAAAAAACTCATAGTTTTCATCAATAATAATTTTTCTAGGCTCTATATCTAGCTCAAATACTTGTCGCTTCTTACTTAAATCTACTTCTGCTAAAAGACATTCATCATCAGAACATACTGAAAGTGGGATATAACCACTAGTCATATTACTCATCACATCAAATTCAAGAACATATTTATTTTCTATGTACATTAGCGTCAAATCAGCTATCTGAAAATCTAAAGCACCTTTTGAATATACCCAAGTTTTGAAAAAATCAAGTAATTTTTCTCCTGAGACCTCTTCATATACTTCTCTAAGATTTTTATATGTAGCAACTTTATATGGAAATTTATCTAATAATTTTCTAGTTCCTTCATTAAATGTACTTTCACCTATTTTTTTCTCTAACATATAAAAGAAAAAAGCAGCTTTTCCATAACCAATGGCATTTTTGCTCTCTTGTGTTTTAGTGATAAACTCAATAAGAGCTATCTCATCAGTTGAATTTACATAAGAGTTATACTTCATCAATATATCTTTTCTATACTCCGCTGCTCTACCATCTTTTTTAGCATATAAATAATCAGCATAATATGTAGTCATCCCCTCTACCCAGTTTCCAACTTGAGGTGTATAAATATAATTTCCAAGCCATTGATGTGCTATTTCATGCCCTAAAGAGCCATTAAGTACAAAATCTTTATCTAAGATTTGTTGTCCAATTAAAGTAAATGTTGGCATAGAATAACCAGCTGGAAATGGTGTTTCTACAATTGAAAATTTATTAAATGGTAAAAAACCAAATAACTCTTTATAAAGTTTAAAGTACTCTTTACTTTTGTCAAAATATTTTTGAGATAATTTGGCATCTTTAGGATAAAAGTATGTTGATAATTCTAAGCCATCTTCTGTTGTAGTAGAGTTTGTTATGTACTTATTTGATGAAATTAAGTGTAGCGTATCTAGTGGATTATCATATATGTATCTTTTTCCATCTTTTGTTTTTTCAACTCTTGTTGCTTCAATTATATTTACAAAATCTGAATTTTTAATATTTGTTTCATACCTACACATATCATCAATTTTTGGATACCATGAGTCAAGTAAAATTGCTTCACCATTCATTGGCTTAAAATTATGTGTAAAAGTTATATCTACACTTTTTTCTACATCTTCTTTAATTAAGTGAGGAATATTGTTTTCTATACTAAGAGTTGCATTTTTTATATCTAAAATCTTAGCTTTAGTATCTAATAAATTTATAGATGGATGATTACTTGTAATAGTTGCTTTCCCACTTAGTAAACCCTTATCAACATCTATATCGATATCTAACACATAAGTACATTTATGAGCATATAACGAAGTTAACGCAATAGTTAAAAGTAAAAAGATTTTTTTCATATTTTATATGTCCTATTTTATATTTATAATATTGTAACTAGAAAAAGAATACAAAAGATAATATTATAAGAGATAGCATAAATAAAAATGACATATATTCTTTTATTTATAATAATTATTAGATAGAATAGCTCTATGGAAAAAAAATTAAACAAAAGAGAGCGATACAAAGCTCAACTAAAACCAATTGATTATTACAAAGACTTTGAAAATATTGATTTTGACAGTTTAAGTGAGGGAGATAGATTTTACCTTCAAGACTTTGGTATTTTTACTACTGATTTTTTAGAGGGTGAATTTACACTTCGTATCCGTATACCTGGTGGAAGAATAATGCCAGAACAGTTTACAAGCCTCGCAGATATTGTAGATGAATATGATTTAAAAATTATTCTTACTGCTAGGTCTGGTATACAACTTCATGATGTAGAATCTGATAATGTTTTAGATATCCATAAACGCATAAATGCTCTTGGCATCTCAACTTGGCAAAGCTTTGGTGATAATGTTAGAAATATAGTAACTGATGCTTATGACGGACGTGGCAAGTACAGCGAAATAGAAACTTATCCTATTGTGATGCAAATGCACAACTATATTATCCAAAATCCACGTTATGTTGGTATGCTTCCTCGTCGTGTTTCTATTGGTATATCTGGAAATCGTGCAGATGTAACTTCATTTTTTTCTAATGACTTATATTTTGGACTAGCAAAAAAAGATAACGAGCTTGGTTTTAATGTTTATATGGGTGGTAAAAATACTGAAGTTGCTAAACCTGCTGATATATTTTTAAAAGAAGATGAAGTATTTGAATTTTTTAAAGCTCTTGTAGAAGCATTTTTTCTTCACGGTTCTCGTTATACTCGTTCTAAAACTCGAATTTTTCATATGATTGAAGAACATGGTATGGATGATATGAAAGCTCTTATTAAAAAAGAGTATAAACATGAGTTTCAAAGTGCTGGTGAATTAATTTTAGAAAAAGCAAAATTTTCAGAATTTCATGAACTTCAAAATGGATTATTTGGTTTTTGTTATCAAACAGATTGCTCACGTTTAACTCCAAGTGAGATGAAAAAAATCTCTTCTTTCGCATCACAGAACAATACAGAGATTCGTCTGGGAATTGATCAAAACATCTATATACTTGGTTTAAAAGAAAAAAATATATCTTTAGAATCACCCACTATTACAGATACTATCTTAACATGTGCTGGTAACTTATGTCCATATGCTGTTTGGAGTATAAAAGATGAAACATCTTATTTACCACTTGATAAAATAAATGAGCATCAAATTCAAGTAGGGTTTTCTGGATGTGCTAAAGGTTGTGGAAGGCATCGCCACACAGATATAGGTCTCATAGGTTTAAAAACAAATAACTTTGGTGATACAGATGGTGGTGCTAGAATATTTATAGGAGCTCAGCATTCTGATGGAACATCAACAGCTAGACAACTTTTTTCAATGGTTCCATTTGTTCATTTGCATAGCGTTATATCATTAATTATTAAGCTGTTTGAGCTAAGTGGATATGAAGAATTTGAAGATTATGCAGCTGATGTACTAAATAAATACTCAGAAGACTTTGTATCTATATGGGTTTTAGCAAATCTTGAGACCAATAAAGCTATCACACTAAAAGAACCTACAAAAGAAAATAACTTTGATGATGAAAAAGAGTTGTTAAAAGAAGAGTTTGCAGATTTAGATTTTTGGTCACATGTTGGTGAAAATTTTTATGAATCTATAAGCTACTTAGGTAAAAAACTTTGGACTATTGAGGGAGAAGATCCTCGCTATAAACCAAAAATACAAAGAACTAACTTTCGTTAATTCAATATGAAGTGATATAACCATAAAGATAGATAATAGGCTTATAATGTTATAGATCTACTATGGAGATAATAGATATTCTTAAATAAATAACTTTAAGAGTCTAATCATGAAAAAAAAGTTGATATCCAAAGCCTTTAATATTTTTTATCAATTTTTTTGAAGTTTTAGCTCTTAACCTTCTTATAAAAGTTCTAACTCTCTCATCGGTGACATCAGCGTTCCATAAACTCTCTTTAATTATCTGATCATCTATAATATTATTTTTACTCTCAATCAATAATGATAAAAATTTAATCTCATTTTTTGTAAGTGGAACAAATCTGTCATTTTTATATAATGCGTTAGTAGTTTTGTTATATATAAAATTTTCATCTAATTTAATATGCTTATCATCAAGTTTAGAAGTGATACTACTTATATAATCTAGTAAATCATCTGGATCAAACGGTTTTACAAAGTATTTTGTAATCCCTATATCTATTGCATTAAAGAGTTTGTCTTTTTCAGAAAATGCACTTAAGATAATTATGGGAGTATTTGGTCTTATCTGTCTTAACTCTTTTGCCATATCAAGCCCAGAGAGTCTAGGCATCTCTATATCAGTAATAACTATATCTGGCTTTATTTTTAAAAATAGCTCTTTACCCTCTATACCATCTGAAGCAATAATAAAACTAAAAAAACTATCTCCTATAGCATCTTTTAAAAGTCTTGCTAAATTTTCTTCATCCTCTACAAGAAGAACTTTTAACTCTTTTAAGGCTCTATTTTTCATTATTTTCCAATGGAATTTTTATACTGAAGGTTGTTGTTTTTTTTCCACTTTTTACATCTATAGTACCATTTAAACCTTGTTCACATATCATTTTTGACATAAACAGACCTAAACCTGTACCACGACTTTTATGTTTTGTAGTAAAGTATGGCTCAAATATTTTATCTATGTTAGTCTTAGATATTCCACCAGCATTATCTTGTATCTCTATCAATACAAATTTTTTTCTTTTTTTGATACTTATATTTATCTCTTTGATTAGTATTGAATTACTTATAAAAGCATCTTTTGAGTTAGTAATTAAATTTATTACAACTTGAGTTAACTCATTTGTCACTCCAAGCACTTTTATATCAATAAAGTCTGTTTTAATATTTATCATTTCATCATTGATAATTTTATCTAGTAGCCCTATTGATTCTTTAATACTCTCACTTATATTAAAATAATGCTTCTCTTTTTGTGGAGTAAAAAAATTAGTAAAATCATCTATAGTATTTGACATATTTTTTATAATATTTTTGCTTTCATTATAAAACTTATTTAAATCATCTTGATTTTCATTTTGTGCAGCTTTTTTTATACTAAACATAGCAAGACTTAACTCTGTTAAAGGCTGTCTCCATTGATGGGCTATATTTGCAAGCATCTGTCCAAGGCTTGCATGTCTTGATTGCCAAAACATAACACGCTGTTTTTTTTCATTCTTTGTAATCTCTTCTTCAATACGCTTTTCCAAAGTCATATTTAATTCTTTTAGCTCTTTTGTTTTTTTAGCTACTCTTTTTTCTAAAGTTTTATTTAACTCTTCATACTCTATCTCTTTTTTAAGTAGTTGCTCTTTTAAAAACACTTCTTTAGTTACATCATACCTAATAGCAATATACTCAACTATATTATCATTTTCATCAAGTATAGGAGTTACTGTAGTATTTACATAAAAGGAAGAGCCATCTTTAGCTAGATTTTTAACAGTAGATTTATATGTCTTTTTACTTTTAATTGTATCCCATAGAAGAGCAAACACCTCTTCATTAACATCAGGGTGTCTAACAATATTATGGTTTTGCCCTATAAGCTCACTTCTTGAGTAACCACTTATATTACAAAACTCATCATTTACAAAAGTGATAATCCCTTCAGTATCTGTTTTAGAAACTATATTACTGTTTTGTATTGCTTCTTTATACTGTTCTGTCATATGTGACTACTTTAACTCGCTCCAGTTATTACCTATGTTTAAACTAGTTTTTAAAGGTATATTTAACTTCATGATATCTTCCATAATAACTTTAAACTTATCACCTAAAACCTCTGCCTCAGATTCATTTACCTCAAATATCAACTCATCATGAATCTGTAAAAGCATTTTTGCATTAAGTTTTTCATCTTCTATAACTTTATGAATTTTATTCATTGAGAGTTTTATCAAATCACTTGCACTACCTTGAAACAAAGAGTTTACAGACTCTCTCTCGTAAGCTGCCTTAAACATTGGTGTTGCATTTTCATAGTCAAAATATCTTCTACGCCCAAGTAGTGTTTGAACATATCCATCTTCTTTAGAATTATCTACAATAGAGCGAAAGTAAGTTCTAACTGTAGGAAATGATTCAAAATACTTCTCTATAATCTCTTTTGCTTCTTTTGTAGTTATGCCTAAAGTAACTGATAATTTTTTAGGTCACATTCCATATAAAAGTCCAAAGTTTACTGTTTTTGCAATACTTCTTTTACTAGCTGCTTCATCCTCACCAAAAAGAGCAATAGCTGTCTGCATATG
>JAFLJV010000126.1 GCA_022712845.1 Sulfurimonas sp.
TTTATTATCTTCATGTGGCATAAGTGAGGTAGAAACATTTGGAAACCACCAAAATATAAGTTGCATAGCACGGAAGAGTAAAAACATAAATATTAAAAAAACTACAAGAGCAAATACAGTTTTTAAAAGTCCTAAACTAAACCCTGATTGTAGTGCCGCTGATGTGATAGTTAAAAAACCTATACTTACAACTTCGCCTATTCCCCCCGCTGTCATAGAGAGAGTTAACCAAGGAGTTTTTCCATACTCTTTTGATAATGTTGCTACTAGACCTACAGATATTAGTGGTAAAAGTACCATAAATATTTTACCAAGACCTAAATAAAGGGATATAGTAATAGAAAAAGCATATAAAATAATAAGATAAAAAACAACTCTTTTAATTGTATTTTTAGGTGTTTTTAGAGTATTTTTAAGATTAATTTCTGTTCCTGCAATAAACATTAGATATAAAAATCCGAGTTCAGCAACTATTTCAAAAAGATGTTCATTATGTATAAAACCTATATATCCAAAAACAGAGCCAAGTATGATTTCTATAGGTGTAGTGGGAAGTTTTAGAAGTTTTGCAAAAAACGGAGAAAATATTATAATAAGTGAGATAGTTATAATTAGTACAACATTATCAGACATTTTCTTCCTTACATGAGCTATTTTACAGTTTTTGCAACTTTTAAATTTAGGTATTTTAGCATATCTAAATCTTTACTCATAACTCTCCCACTTGTTGTAAGATAATTTCCTATAACAATAGAGTTTGCCCCATAATCAAAAATCTCATTTTGTCTACTACCAAACATAAGTTCTCTCCCACCAGCAACCATTATACGCTCGGCATTTGGAATAGTTTGTCTTGTTAGTTTTATAAGATTTAGTGCTTCATCAGTTGTTAAAGAGTTTGGTTTGAGTTCAAGTGCTTCGTTATGATGATAAAAATTTATAGGAACTGATGTTGGGTTAAGAGAATTTAGAGATTTTAACATAGACTCTCTATCTTTTTGAGTTTCACCAAGACCAAAAATACCACCACTAATAAGAACTAATCCAGCTTTAGCAACATTTTGGCATGTAGTATATCTTTCACCCCAAGAGTGAGTTGTACATATTTGAGGATAAAACTCTTTTGAAGTCTCTAAATTATGGTTATATGCTTTTATCCCTGATTCTTTTAGAGTTTTTAGTTGTTCAACGGTAGCTGTTCCATTACAAGCAATTAGCCTTAACTCTGGTACTTTTTTTGTTAAAGTTTCAGCAATACTACAAACAAATTCTAAAGTTTTATCATTAAGTCCTTTATCTGCTGTTACAAGACAAAATCCTAAAGCTCCATTATCTCTTGATAAAATAGCTTCTTTTATAATCTCATTTATATCTTTTTGTTTGTATCTATCTATATCTGCTTTATATCTCACGCTTTGTGAGCAAAATTTACAATCCTCTTTACATGTGCCACTATTTATATTACAAATAGAGCATAAAAAGATTTCATTATTCACAATGTTCTCTTTTGTATTTATAGTGAGTTTTATTGATGTTGTCATTTTTATTGACTTTAGTATAGTGAGTAACTAAAAATTCATTTTTATTTATTTCTAACATTGCCCATTCTGAGATAGGTTTACTTCTAGCACATACTTCACCAGAGTTTAAAAAAAGAGTATTACCTTTAAAGTCACTATCAAAATTATGTGTATGACCAAAAACAACTACATCTGCATCTGGTGTCATATAAAAAGGTAGATGCATAAGTTTGAATTTTGTATTTGCTAATTTAAAAAAGTATGGTTCTTGAACTAAGTTAAAATCATTATGGTATTGAGCTAAGTGAGCATCATTATTTCCATAGACAGCTATATATTTTAAACCACAGTTTTTAAGTAGTTCAAGAGTTTCAAGCTCAACAATATCACCCGCATGAATAATAAATTCTGCACCATCTTTAATTAAGGTATCAAGAGCTTTTGAAGCTTTTTTAATCTTAGTATGAGTATCTGAAATGATGCCTATTTTCAATTTTGTTTCCTTAAATCGCAACTATCGTTCCGTTTTAATTTTTCTCACTTTCTATTTCGCGAGGTGTTCTAGCTTTACATTTAACACACTCATAAACCTCTTTTTTTCTATAAGTTCGCTCTGCTAAAAGACCGTTTTTACACCCTTTTTCCTTACACTTTATAGTTGTAGGTTCGAACTTAGAAATAAATTTACAATCAGGATAACCCTCACAACCCCAAAAAGGACCGCGTCTTGAGTTTTTAAGACTAATTTTACCACCACAATCAGGACATGGAGTATCTGAAGTTTTCTCTTCTACAGCGATGCTTTTAGTGTTTTTACAATCAGGATAATCGCTACATGCTAAAAATTGACCATTTCTACCATTTTTAATAATCATATCATTACCACATTTTTCACACTTAACATCACTTGTTTCAACTACAGTTTCAACTTTATTTCCATCAGCATCAACTTGTTCTGTGTATTTACACTTTGGAAAACCACTACATGCAACAAAGTTTCCAAATCTACCAGAACGCAGTAAAAGTTCTTCATTACATTTTGGACATGGACGACCTAGTGGTTTAGCAAGTTTAAGTGAGACAATTTTTTCTTTCCCCTCTGCAATTTGATCCATAAAAGGAAAGTAGAAATCACTTAGAAGTTCTTGCCAGTTTATATTTCCTTCTGATACTTCATCAAGTTTATCTTCCATATTTGCAGTAAAAGAGATATCAACGATATTCGCAAAATTTTTCTCAAGCATATCAGTTACAGTAAATGCTATCTCTGTAGGAATAATCTGTTTTTTCTCAATAGTTACATATGTTCGACTACTAAGAGTTGCGATAGTAGGAGCATAAGTAGATGGACGACCAACACCCTCACTTTCTAATTTTTTAATAAGTGCAGCTTCAGAGTATCTAGCTGGAGGTTCAGTAAAGTGTTGCTCAGGTTTAGCACTTTGAATTTCAGCTTTGTCACCCTCTTTTAGAGTTGGCAGAAGTTTATCTTTATCTTCTGCACCAGTTAAAGCATAAAAACCATCAAAAATTAGTTTTCTACCACTTGCTCTGTATTCGTTCTCACTTCCACTAAAAATAATACTTTGTTGCTCAAATACAGCATCTTCCATTTGGCATGACATAAATCTTTCATAAATCAAGCGATAAAGCTTAATCTCATCTGCTTTTAAAAAGCTTTGTGCAACTTCTGGAGTAAACTGAAGCATAGTAGGGCGGATAGCTTCGTGAGCTTCTTGTGCACCTTTGGATTTTTTAGTATAAACTTTAGGCTCTTTTGGTAAGTATTTTTCTCCAAATCTATTTTCTATAATCCCACGAATTCCAGTTACTGATTCAGCAGCTAAGTTAAGTGAGTCTGTTCTCATATATGTAATAACACCAGAAGTTCCACTTGGTGTTTTTACACCCTCATAAAGAGCTTGTGCTACCATCATTGTTTTTTTAGGAGTAAACCCTAGTTTTGAAGAAGCAGTTTGTTGAAGTGTTGAAGTCATAAAAGGTGGAGGGGTTTTACTTTTTCTTTCTTTAGTCTCTATTTTAGAGATAGTAAAGTTGTCTGCTTTTATACTTTTAAAGATAGACTCTGCATTATCTTTATTTTCAATAGAGAGTTTAGATAGTTTTTCACCTTTATGAAGAAAAAGAGTTGCTTCTATATCTTTTTTAAATAGTGTGTCTATAGACCAGTACTCAACAGGAATAAAAGCTTTTATCTCTCTTTCACGATCAACTACAAGTTTTAGAGTTGATGATTGAACACGACCACCGGATAACCCTTTTTGAATCTTAGAAGCAAGAAGAGGAGAGAGTTTATAACCAACTACACGGTCAAGCATACGACGAGCTTGTTGAGCATTTACCATATTCATATCTATTTTACGAGAATTCTCAAGAGCATGATTAATTGCTGTTTTTGTAATTTCATGAAAAACAATACGAGGAAGTTCCTCAGGATCTTTTTTTATAGCGTGAGCTATATGCCAACCAATAGCTTCACCCTCACGATCCTCATCGGTCGCGATATAGATAGTATCAGCTTTTTTGGCTAAGGCTTTTATCTCTTTTACAATAGCAGAGTTCTCTTTTGCAACACTATAAGCAGGTACAAGATGGTTAGTATCTTCATCTATGGTTATTCCAAAACGAGACTTTGGTAGGTCTCGTATGTGACCTTTGGATGCAATAACTTCATAATCTTTACCTAAGAAATTTTTTATAGTCCTAGCTTTTGCTGGTGATTCTACGATAATTAAATTCAAATAGTTTTCCTATTTATAGTATATGTGGTTTGTTTTAGTTTTGGAAGTGTAGCAAAAAAAGTATAAAAAATGAAGATTTATTAAATGGTAGAAATTATTTTTAAAAATAAATTTAAAAATAATTAAACTTTTTTTACAAGTTGACGATGTTATTGAATGTACAATAGTGAGATCAGCAAGGAAGCTGAAAAATAACTAGAGCGAAAGGCTCTAACCCAAAAAAGGATTTATTATGGGATTTAGAATAAACACAAATATAGCGGCAATGAACGCTCATAAGAACGCAACTTTAAATAATATAGGACTAGATAAAAGTCTTAGTGCTTTAAGTTCAGGTTTACGTATCAATAAAGCGGCTGATGATTCAGCAGGACTTGCAATTGCAAATAAAC
>JAFLJV010000127.1 GCA_022712845.1 Sulfurimonas sp.
ATGTTTCAAGAAAGTTACTAGACCCTTAGCTTCAGCAGCAGTAATACCAAGATTTGGCATCATACGTGCATGTGTAGGATATTGTGACGGATTAATTAAGAATTCAGCCATTGCTTCTTCTTTTGTACTTTTTCCTGTCATTGCTTGCATTGGACCTTCTGGTCCCCACATTGGATCTAACCATGATTTAGTTAAATCTGGTGCATAATATGCGCCATTTCCAAGAAGTGTATGACAATTCATACAGTTTTTAGCTTGTGAACCTAGTTTACCTAAAGCAAGCATTTCCATTGCTTCTTCTTGACTCCAATCATCTCTTCCAAAAAATAATTCTTTTTCTTGAAATGATGAAGTTCCCTCTGCGTTAGCTCCACCGATTACTGGAATTTCATGACCACGTCTTTTGTTCATTTCATAAGTAATCTTATAATTAATAACTGTAGGTCCTGGAACCCTTTTAGTTACACCCTCTTTTATATCTGTGTCGCTTCCCATCATTATTTGTGGTATCGTATCAAACGTTAACCAAATAAGTAACATAGCTGCGAAACCTGTAATCCAACTTGCAGAACGCTGCCAGAAACGATTGTCACTCCATACGGATTTTTGTGCCACTTGTACCCTCCTAAAATTATGAGTTAGTATATATAATCAATTCTTGCTTTTTTCATGAGCATATTCATTCTCTTCATGAACATATTCATTATCGTCATGAAAACATTCATTATCTTCATGAACTTTATGGTGCATGTAATAAACTGCATGTGGAAGTAATAAAAGACCAACAGCACCTATTGTCATAGCTTTTGCTGTAAAATCATTAACATGCATTAAACTACCCATTAGATAAAAACAATAAGCTGTAAGCACCCAAGATATATAAGCTAAAGGCATTGCCCACGGCTTAAGTAACTCAGCTTTTACAGCTGCATATATACCAACGTAGAATCCTCCAAATACTATAACAAGCCCAGAAGATACAAATATTGTTAAAAAATCGTCAATATGAATATCTTGTAATATTAAAGCTTCTTCAACCATTTTATTATCCCCTTTCAATTGTTAAACTCTTCAGAATCAAGTGAATTTTAGTCCTATTTACATTAAAGGCAGTTGACATATATCAATTTTTTTACTTAATTTAAAATTTAAGGTTTGTTTTATAATTTCTGTAACTATATGAAACATAATGTTTTTTTATTGACATTATTATGACATTATTGTAATTATTTATAGGTAGTGAAGAAGTGATGAAAGAGTGAGTGTGAATATAATAGTAACAACTATGACAACCTGACGCTTTTGCTTCTCTTGCAGGTTATACTTCTTTTCAAAATAGTCACCTAATTTTAACCCTGGGTAAACAGAAAATATTAACATTGGAACAGCCATCACTAGTATAATCATTATATCTTGAGACATTTTTAAACTCTTTATAAACTTATTTAATAGATATTATTATAGCATTGATTAGTTAATCTTATTTAAAAAAATTTAAGCTTAATTATTTACATTGATTTAATTTAGAGATTATTTCTTTAGGAGTGATATTACCTCTAATTGGTTCACAACTAAAAAGCTCATATTCATTTAAAAAAAACAATGTAGGATATTCAAATGTATAAAGTAACTCTATAGGATAACTATGTTTTTGGTCTTTTGTTATTAGTATCGAGATAAATTTTTCGTTTATTTTATCTATATATGGTTGATTCATAAAAGAATTTATAAGGGTCTCTTTACTAATGTAGTCTTTCTTTATTAAAAGCACCATTTTTTTGCTTTAAAGCTTCTTGATGTGACTTATCAAAATCATATCTCCATTTTACATGTGAAGCATTTATAGTACTAAATATTCCAAAAAACAGTATTAATAATGTTTTTACTAATTTAAAATTCATTATTAAATACCTTTTGTATCTTTTCTAATTCAATAATAGTAGGATCTGGAAGGTTTGGATAAGCTTTTTGAACAATATTTGTAACCCATTGAGGATAAATTCTAAAATTTAATTTTACAGTAATAGTTAAAGGATAATTAAAATTGTCTATATTTTTTATACTATAGCTCTCTATTCTTCTCTCTCCAGCTGCTATCCTTGTATCACTTATAAGTTTTTTATACCTCCAAAAATATAACCCTACTGGCTTAAAGTTTTCATCACCAAATACTTTCATAAAAGGTCTTGCATCTCTACCTAAATTTCCATCATCTTTAAGCTTTCCACTCTCAAATACAATTTTGCCATCTTTATCTTTAAGTGTAATATCCAACCAAAGCTCTCTAAAATCAGAAACTCCTGTTGGTAAATGATGTCCAGCTCCAACATTTTTAACACCTACTTCAAGTTTATCATCTACTATATTAACATCTAATTCTGCTGAAGTGCGAAGAAGTTGTATAGTCTGATCTTCATTTATTTTATTTTTAAGACCTGCTAAAAAGTGGTTTGACCCTGCAAAATAATGAACTTTCACATCATCTTTTATTACACCACTTTTAGTAGAAGTCCCTTTGAGGGGTGAAAACTTATCATCTTTTAAGTAAGTCATATGACAATCAACACAAGTTTTATGCTTAGATGGATCTTTAGGATTATTAAATCTTGATTTTTCCCACTCTTTAAAAGTAGACACTATCTCTTTTTTTGAATCTGGAAGAAATTCATCATGACATGAGGCACAATAAGCACTTGTTTTATAGATTGTATTAGAGTAACTCTCTTTATGAGCTACAGGATTAGAGTTAATAAATTTCTCACTTAGCCACTCCCCTGAAATAGAGCCACTATCCTCAAACATATACTTTTTTCTATTTGTTAAATCAAGAGAATAAGAGCTATTTCCTTTAGATGTTGCTTTTGTAATTCTATGACAAGTCACACATGAAACACCCTGCTCTAGTCTTGAGTTTCCATGTTTATTAAATCCATCTATTAGACTACTAGAGCCTTTTTCAAAAAATTGATCAGGCATATGATTAGAGTTCATGAGATGTGTAGATCTTTTTTGATTAGTTGTAACAGCACTTGGATTATGACATCCCATACACCACTGTCTAAACTCTTCCCCTTTATCCTCAGCTGCTAAATTTTCCATAACCATATAGTATGGATTTGAGTCAACTAGATGTCTATGATTTGAATCTGCCCATTGGTTAAATATCTCCTCATGGCATGATTTACATTTAGCGGATGATGTCCAATCTTCATTATGATATCTACTAACACCATCTTCTAACTCTATGTTAGTTAGTTTTATATCATCTTTAGAGTATGCTTGTGTTGGGTAAAAGCTACTAAGAGTTAAAGCTAAAATAACTAACGGTACTTTAGTAGTATCTATTTTTTTTCTTACATGTAAAAAGAGTACAAATAAAATAATAAATGAACCATAAAGATGAATATTAAAAGAAAGTATTCCCAATATGTCTGAACCTGGATTTCCAACAAAGAAAAGATAAAAACCACTAATTATTATCATAAAAAGCACAACTCCAAGTAAGATGCCGTCCTTGCTTTTTGCTTTTTTTACAACCATAAATTCATAGGTGTGTTTATTTACATAAGGGATAAGAAGAAATATAGCAACCATCGCTGAACTTAATATATGAACTGCTTGTATAATTCTAAAATATTCCCAGCTTATATTAAAAAAACTAAGCTGAAAGACACCTGTTAAAAACATCAATATAATATATATTTTCATATGTATAGTTTTCATTATTTGTCTCCCTTTTGTATCTTATAATTAACAATATCACCTTCAAGTGATTCAAAAAAAGCAACTATTTCATTTACTTGTTTATTTGTTGGATTCATTCCTAGTTGATGTTTTGCCATAAGTCGTATAGCATCCCTTAATGTATCAATAGTACCATTATGAAAATATGGCGATGTTTTAGTAACATTACGAAGAATAGGGACACGAAAAAGTTGTTGATTATTCATACCTAAGAAGCCACCAGTATTCTCAAATGGATATGAATGACGCATATCAAAATTCAAACTAACTCCATTTACTTCTCTTCCTTTTTCATCTTCAATAGAGGTATTTGTTAAGTCAAGAATACTATTATAATCCCTAACAGGAAATTTTTGAATACTCTGTCCACCAACACTCATCCCTGTGTGACACCCTTTACAACCAAAGTTCATAAAGTTAGCTAGACCTCTTTTGGCTTGTTCACTCATAGCATTGTTATCACCATCTAAAAATTTATCATAATCACTACGAGTTAAAAGTGTTTTAACATAGGCACCTATAGCTTTTTGTATATTTTGGAATGTAAGGGTTTGCTCTTGAGAATTTTTCATATCTTTAAATACTTTATTAAACATATCTACATACTTACTATTTTTTAATAACCTCTCTGTCGCTTCTTCTTGAGTTAAGTTCATTTTATATAAATCTTGAATTGAGGCACCAGCTTGTTCCTCTACCGTATCTACAGAACCATCCCAAGTTTGATACTTTGCTAGAGAAGAATTTAAAATACTTAATGTATTTAAATGAAAAGGGTGTTGTTTATTATCATGCCCTATAGAAGTTGCCAATCTATCTGTACCACTTTGATCTGAAAGATGACATACAACACAATCTTTAGCTGTAGATTTATCTCCAGAGAGAAGCATTTTAGAAAACTGTTTATTACTTCTGTTATTTGTTATATCTTTATCTATTAAATGACATGTATCGCAGCTGATATCTCGGTTTCTAGAAAGTCTCTTATCGAAGAATAGTTTTTTACCCAACTCGATTTTGTCTCTGCTAAGTCTATTCTCTTTTGTATCAACTACTTTAAGAAGCTCTTCATATGTGGCTGGAACACTTAACATATTCCTAGACACCGCTGCTTCTCTTAGTTCACTGTCTGTATATTGTGTAATAGCTTTTTTAGTTAACAAATAAGATAATATTTGCAATACTATAATAAATATTATTATTACTATAAAAGCTATTTTTATAAAACTTTTCAAAATATACTAGATTCCAAAAGTTTCTTTAATTTTTGTCTCAAAAGCCTTATCACTAAGGGAGCGTCTAAGAGGAACAAAAGTCTCAGCTTCACCACCAACTGGGATAAAAATATCTGCATTTTTATCTTCAATAATATGTTTTACAGCGTCAGCAATTGGTTGAGGAGATGGACCCTCATTTATAGCCTTTGCAACAATTGGAACAAAGTGAGATACTAACTCTTTATATGGCGAGTTTTCGCCTGTTGTTTGTGTATTTGCCACTAAACCATTTTTTACAAAGTTTGTTCCAAAAAGTCCAGACTGTATAGAGTGTACTCTTATGTTAAATGGAAGAACTTCAAATCTTAATGAATCAACTATACCTTCAACAGCATATTTTGAAGCATTATAATGAGCTAAAAGAGGAAGCCCCATTTTTCCTAAAAATGAACTAATGTTAATGATAACTCCATTTTTCGCTTCTCTCATATGTGGAAGTACCGCGCGGGTAACTTTTAAAAGTCCAAAAACATTTACATCAAACTGATTAAACATCTCTTCATCAGTTCCGTCTTCAACAGTTGCTAAAAGTCCATAACCCGCATTATTTACAAGGACATCTATTTTACCCTCATTTTTTATAATTGTATCAACTGCATTTTGTATGCTGTCTGTTTTTGTTACATCAATATAAATTTTTTTAAGTGTATCTCCAAGAACTGTTGCATCTTTATCTCTTGTTCCAGCATATACTATATATCCATGTTGAGATAAAAATTCAGCTGTTAACTCTCCCATCCCTGAACTAGCACCTGTAATTAAAACTACTTTTGACATCTAAGACTCCTTTATTTTATAGAGTGTAGTTTATATGAACAGTAGTTGTAAATCAAGCTTTTTTTAGCAATAGAAGGATTTTATTTTAGCAGTAGAAGGATTATTGCTTTAATAAATCTTTTGGGTAAACACCATATGTTTGAAAAAATACTTTACTAAAATGCCCTTGATGTTTATATCCAACTTCTTTAGCAATCTCCCCTATATTTAAACATCGTTCTTTTAAAAGTAAATTTGCTTTTTCAAGACGAAGTTTTTGTATATAACCATAAACTGTAGTTTTATACACTTTTTTAAAAATTTTCTTTAGCTTTGATTCATTTGTAGCACAAAGATGTGCTAAAACATTAATTGTTGGTGGAGATATAAAGCTCTTAAGTAAAATATTTTTTGCTAATTTTGAAATACGAAGTTCATACTCATCTATTTTCTCATCTATCATATCAAGCAATCTAAATCTATGTATCATAAACTCTAAAATATTATGCTCACATGTAATACTTCTCATACTCTCACTTACCTTAGAGTTTATTATTTTATCCATTATATATAGGCTTAGTGCATCAATTGGTTGAGTGTCAATAAATTCACATCTAATCTCTTTTTGAATTTTATGATAAAGAAAATCTATAGGCTCATTGATATTAGCACTTAAATATCTTTTGAGAAAAAAATCTGCAACAAAAAGTATAAATATATCTAACTCTTCATTATCTTGTGTTGTTATAGTAAAGTCTTGGCGAGATGAGGCATATATAGATATGCTATTTTCTTTTGATTCATACTTTTTTTTCTCTACATTATCATATAAAGCAAATGAGCCTTTTTTTACAACAGGTATAATTATCATTCTGTCTAAATTTTTAAAAATAATCTCTCTATTTTTTAAATCATTTATATGTATATCAAAAAAAACTATTCCATTTGAGATATCTACTCTTTTAACATAACTGTTTTTATCTTTTAAAAGCTCTGTGGTTTTATAACTGGTATCTGTTATATTAAAAAAGAAACTATCCATTAATTAAAGGCCATAATACTCTATAACTTTTCTCTCAAAATCTTCATCACTTAACTCTTTTTTCATAGGTATAAATTTTTTAGCTTTATCTCCAGCAGTAACACGTGCTAGAAATTTTTTATCCTCTATTATATTTAAAATTACTTGAGCAATTTCAATGGCATCATTTCCATTGTTAATTTGCTCAAGTATAGCAGGTGCTAAATTTGTTACCATTTCTGTATATGGGGACTCTTTATCAAAAGTTTGTAAATTTATCACAAGATTATCTCTTGCAAACTCCGTATTAAAAAACCCAGGCATAATTGAGTGAACTCTAATATTAAAATCTTTTAATTCATACCGTAAAGAATCGGTAATACCTTCAACCGCATATTTACTAGAATTATATAATGTAAGCAGAGGAAGACCTATTTTACCAAGAAATGAGCTGATATTTATGATAACTCCACTACTCTGTTTTCTCATAATAGGGATAACACTTTTACAAACTCTTAAAACTCCAAATACATTAACATTAAACTGCATTTGCATCTGTTGTTCATCTAAATCTTCGACAGTTGATACTACACCAAAACCTGCATTATTTATAAGAATATCGATTCTACCCTGCTCTTTATATATAACATCAACTACATGATTTATACTATCTTGTTTTGTAATATCTAATGATACAGGAATAATATTTTCATCTTTTAAATTTTTAAATTTTTTTATATCTCTTGTTCCAGCATAAACGATAAAATCATTTTTTGCTAAAAACTCAACAGTAGCTCTACCCATACCTGAACTAGCCCCCGTTATTAAAACTACTTTTGACATATAAAGTTCCTAACTCTCATCTGTTTTACCTCGGTATTAAGTAAATAATTATATCATAGCAAATAAATAAATAAATTATAAAAGTAGAATAATAATGAATTTTCATAAATATATACATGCGGTAGGAACAGGACCAAAAGGTAACAGAAATTTAAGTTTCGATGAATCAAAGGATATGATGGAACAAATTTTAAATCAATCTGCTCATGGTGAACAAATAGCTGCTTTTTTACTAGGTTGGAGACTTAAGCCTGAAACAACTGATGAATTTAAAGGTGCTGTAGAGGTTTGTGACTCATTTATAACAACTACTACTATAGAAAACTCTATAGAACTTGGATACCCTTTTGATGGCAAAGCAAAAAATCCATATATATTTCCACTGGTTGCAAAAGTTTTACAAGATTTTGGACTAAGTATAGTTGTTAATGGAGATAAACTAACTCCAGCAAAAGGTGGAATTACAGTTAAAG
>JAFLJV010000128.1 GCA_022712845.1 Sulfurimonas sp.
TTGCAATTATCATGGCAGGCGTAATGGCTACAGCATATTACTTTTTTTCAATGGAACTTTACTTTTTAGTATCACCTTTTTTAATTGCGTTTGCTATGGCATCACAGCAAGGCGATATCATCAAGAAGTTCTTAAAGATAGGGGTGTCACTAGCCCTTAAACCTTTAATGATTGTAATATCGTTAATTATGGCTATATGGGTATATGAATTTTTTAATATTTTCAATCATATTTTAGTTGATTGGAACTTTGAATCTATATTTGCTGTAAAAGATGCAGGTGGTTTACAACCAATGAACACACTATTCTTAAAGATAGCACAAGAGTTCATCCATATTGGTGTTATGATAATTGGCTTCTTCACAGTCTTCTATATGGTGCTTAATGGTGCAAACATGATTCTTGATATGATTGGCATATCAGATGCTAATGTAGATGTTCAAAGCTCTATAGGAAGTAATATAGATAATAAAAGTGGTAAATATAATACTGGAGGAATGTGATGAATTTTGTAGTAAAAGATATAAAACGACTGGAAAAATATTATGATTCAATTTTCCGAAAAATGGAAAGATTAGGAAACAAAAAAGATATACTAAGTAATAAACAATATATTAAGTTAAATGAATTACTTGAGAAGGTGGATATTTTAGAGCCATTTTTTCAAGTGAAACAAAGAAGAATCACTTAAAGTTTTAAGTGATTAATAACTACATTATAAAAGGATCTAAAATGAAAACAAAAATATTAATAATTTTGCTTATAAGCTCAATAGCTTTTGTTGGTTGTAATGAAAAAAAAGAAGAACAAAAATCAAATACTACAATGGATACTAATATAGAAACTATTTCATTATTTGCGACGACTAAAAGACTTGAAAGTTGTAGTAAAGTAGTAAAATTTGAAAAAATTGGATATATTCCCACACAAGAAGAAATCATACACGAAAAAAAATGTAATGAAAACGCAATAATAAGAAAAAAAGAGTCAAAAACTTATTACTATGAGATTAATGAAAAAACAGAAGTGATGTGTCGTAATATACCTCATTTTTTTAGACATTTTTCAGATGATGAAGAGCCTTATTTACTACTAAAAAATAATTATGATAACAGAGAGGTTACCCAAACAGTTGATAAAATAAAAGGCAAACAATATTTTTATATTGGTAATGAATCATTTGATTTAAAAAATCCAGTAATCAAAATTAAGTTTACTAATTTTGATATAAAATTAAAAAGATGGTTTAAACAACTATTATCTTGTGAAATAGCTAATCCACGAGATGAATATAAAAAAACTTATAAAGAAATTCATTAATAATTTAAGCGATTAAATAAAGGAAAATAGGATGGTTACTAAAATAATTACAACAACTGCTACAGATGGTGAATTGTCACAAATGATTAATGATTTTGGAACTTATTTTATCACATCTACAAACGAGATAAATGAAGAGATAGCAAAATATAAATGTCCTTTTCGTTTATCTGTTTATATTGATGAATTAAAAGAGAGTAATCAAGTAAAAGAAGTTGATGAAATTATAGCTGATTGTGAATTTGATTTAAGTGAAGAGAGTAAAATAATTGCTGATAGTATTTTAGTAAATAAGTATGATTATGATGAATATATAGAGCAGACACCTCACTTTGATAAGTATGGCAATAGCACAATTATGGAAGATGATTATTTACAACATGAAACTTCTGATGACTCTTTAAAATTATATGTGAAGTAAGAAGATAAACACTTGAAAATTCACCTTATTTTATTACCTTCATACTTTTAAAGCTTTAACCACGATTTTCTAGCATAGTAAAATGTGGGAACAAACGAAGAGCGTTAGTATTCTTTTGTTTGATAGAGTTTCTCTAATTTAACTTCTAATTCTAATTTTTCTTTTGTTAATTCTATTATTTTTTTATTAATCCAAATAAACAGAGATTTAATATTTTTTATTTCACTCCGCTCATCTTTTGGTATATTGGTAATAAAGCTTTTAGCCTCATCTAAAAGCTCTTGTGAGCTTTTTGTCTTGTCAAGCTTTGTATTAAGTTCTAATATACGCTCACGCTCAACTATGAGTTCTTTTAATTTATCATATCTTTTCTTTAGCTCGTTATAGTCGCTGTCGCTTTGAACTGGTGAAGAGTCCTTTTTATTATCTTTCTTGACCGTAGCTTCAACTCCTCTTTTTGATCTAATATTTTTATTATAATAAGTATAATAAGTGTTGTAATTTATTTCAATATTTAACACTTTGTTTAGTATTGAAATTTGCATAGGTATTGAAAAATTATCACTAGCCATTTCTGATATTTCATCTTCAAATAATTTAACTTTTTTCATAGTAGTTAAGCTATCTAAAATATCTAGCATATTTTCTTTTTTTGTTTTTAGTTTAGCAACTAAATCCATACAAAGCCTTTTTAATTGTCGTATAAAAAGTATAGCTTCTTTAAAATAAATCTAAACTTATAATATCAAAGATTTTCAAAGACTACTAAAAGATTACTAAAAGATTATAGCTTTTTTTTGTATCACTCGTTTAAATATTACCAAAGAAGAAACTTTGCCAAACTCCCATTATACCGCCCTTAGGGGGTATTTTATTCGCCTGTATCGTTATGAAGTCAATAGTTAGCACTTGACAACTCTTTAAAATTTCTCTATACTTTATTAGATGAAATAGGCACGACAACCAAAGTCGGACAAAATAAAACCGCTACGCTAATTTTTTTGTCCTTTGTTTGATGTGTGCTTTAAGAGTAAACTCTTAAAAATCTCTTGGGTAAAAGAATAGAATTGCAAATACTTCTTTGATGGTTTTTGCTCTTTACAAATTCTTTTATTTTTTAATTTCAATACTGTAAAAGATAAGGTTTTTTATATGAATAGAAAGAATAAAATTACTATTAGATTTGATGATATTGAACTGGAAATATTACAAAATGATATAAATAAAATTGATGAAAAAATGGATAAAAGTAAGTATATCAGAGAGGTATTATTCAATAAAAATAAACCTATTATTATTGAAAGCAAAAGTGATAAAAATAATAAGTTAAAAATGATTGCACAAACCAAAAAGATTGGAAACAATATTAATCAATTAGCCCACTCTTTAAATGTAGCAAAAAATGAAAATAGTCTTAATAAAATTAATTTTAAAAACTTGTACCAAAAATTAATTTCTATTGATAATAGATTAGAGGAACTACAAAATGATAGCTAGAACTTCAAGAGGTTCTAGTGGATTTTCTGCTTATATGAAAAGTGGTAAAAAAGCAAATAGTGATTTAAAGAGAAATGACAAAGATGCTGTGATACCTCTTTATGGAAATCTTAATAATTTTGAAAGAGCAGAAAAATATACTAATGATTTTAAAGAATGGAAAGATAATTATACTCATATAACTATTTCTTTTAATAAAGAAGATATGAAAAGATTAGATGAACACAATCAAGAAAATAGAATTGAAATTTTAAAAAATATCTCAATGGAATATGTTAAGCATCATACAAGCGGATATGATTTAGAAAATGAAATTGTAGCTTATGCAGAAGTTCATGAACCAAAGATAAAATTTGAAAATGGTGTTGAAAGATTTGAACATATACATATTGCTATTAGTCACTTAAATATTTTAAGCGACACTAAGATTAGAACTACATTTGCGAATAATAGTTTCATTGACGATACTCTCCAAACTTACATAAATAAAAAATATAATCTTACTCAGCCAAGAGATTACAAAAGAGAAAATAGAGAAAAGCTTTTTAACTCTAAAATTGGTATAGAAAGAAAACAGCTAGTTGAATCACTAAAACAAATTAATAATAGAATGGAGCTTGAAACTTTTTTAAATGACAATGGAATTGATTTTAAAAAACCAACTAAAACTAAAGAATATCCTCACTATAAAATAATAAATCCTAAAGGCTCAAATATAAATCTTAGAGGTAGAGGCTTTGAGCATTTAGAAGGAGCTTTTGAAAAATCGTATAAAGAATCTATGCAAGAAGCAAATGATAAAAAATCGTATGATGATTTGGAAAATGTATTGCAAAATTATTATCAAAAAAGAGATGAAGAAATAGAGCATAGAAGAAGTGCCAAGACTAAAGAGCAGCTAGAAAATATAAAAGATGAAGAAAGTTTTTATATTGAAGAAACAGAAAGACTAAAGAAAAAGGAAAAAAAAGATAAGAGTATTAAGCCTATATTGTTTCAAGAAAAAATAATTTATGGACATTACAAACATCTTATTAATTTAGAAAATGGATATTTTGTTGAAATTAAAAATAAAGATATTGTTAAATTTATAAATAAGAAAAAAAATATTAATATAGTTGATGATGGTGAAACTATCTTTAAAAATAATGAAAATAAAACCAACAAAGAGGAAATTAAATTAATGCTTAATATAGCAGTAGCTAAAGGTTGGGATATATTCAATTTAGAAATAAATGGAGGGGAAGAATTTTTAGATGAAATGCAAATGCAAATAAGAGAAAGAAAATTTAAAAAAACCTTACCTATTACCGAAGCGGAGCGACAAAGACCAGTTAATAATTTACAATATGAGTTTCAAAAAATTGAAGATGTAGCTATTGAAGAAAAAAGTATTGATTTAAAGCTCTTAAAAGTTGATTTAGATGTAAAAACTGTTTTAAAGTATGCAGTAGATAAGTATAAACTAATCAATGAAGATTATGAAATTACAAATGACAACAAAATTAAGAATCTTACAAATAGGCAAAAACCAAAAAATTGTATTGATTTTTTACAAAAAGAAGCTAATCTAAGCGGATATGAAAGCATTGAGATTAATAGAAAACTATATAAAGAGCAAATAAAATCAGCAAAAGAAATAGAAAAAACGGAACTTTTAGATGTAAATGATATTGATGAAATTATTAGTGAAACATCTAAAAACAAGGTAAATAAAAGTAGAAAAAGGTATTAAAAATAAAATTATTATTAATTAGCGAATTATACCGCTTAACTACAGTATTATACCGTTGGTAATGACAAAATTAGAGTATTATACCGTTTGATTACAGTATTATACCGATACAGTAGTCTTAAACAACTTACTATATAGTTTTAGGGACTTCAACTTCATTACTTAATACTCAGATTAAGTAATTTACTAAAATATATGATGTATTCCTTAATAGCCACATTAAGTTTCTATCTTTTTTTTTAGCTATTCATCAAATAATTTATATAACAAATTCCTCAACGCACTATCGTTTGTTCTCACATTTTATAAATAAAAAACCGTGGTTAAAGTTGAGATGAATAGCTGTTTTTGAAGTGAATTTGTTTTAGCTTTACTGATGAAAACCCGAAAAATTAAAATTTTATTTAAAATATTGTGCTTAGTGTTCTAGCTCAAAACATGATACACTTATGATAGTGGAACAGGTATTGCAACTACCGTTAAAACCACGATTATAAGTAAGATTTTCAAACTATCCTCCTTTTCTCATAAGAGAAAGAGGGGATACCTCACAAATCCCACCACTTAATTAAAAGCTTCAAATATGCATCATGAGAAACTTTTTAATAATAAAATTAGTTAGTATTGAGCTTATTTTTTTGGCAAGGTATTGGCATGAGGTTTATATTTAATTAATAAGGTATCGTGAGTATAAATAGTAAGTTATACTGTTTTAGTTTGTCAAAATTAGTGAATTATACCGCTTGTGATGACATAAATTAGCGAATTATACCGTTTGACTAGCGAATTATACCGCTCAACTACAGTATTATACCGTTTGATATATTTTCATTAAAAATGTAAATTATTTAATAGGGCTATTAAGTAATTAGCTATTCACCAAATAATTTATATAATAAATCACCAACGCACTATCGATTGTTCCCACATTTTTATACTAAAAAATCGTGGTAAAAGTTGAGATGAATAGCTATTTTTGAAGTTTGTATTTTAAGTGAATTAGTTTTGATGATTCTATTGAAAATTAAATTAAAAATAAGTAAATTAACTACTGTTTATTAAAGTTTTAGAACTTTATTTCGATATATAGTTATTAAATAAGATTTAGTAAGTAAAAATACGGTATTATATTTGCTATAACAAAAAATAAAAGGCTTTAAAGTAAAATGAGTTCTATAAAATCATATGCAGATAAAAATGCTGTTAAAGTAATTGCTTTTGCTGTTAGCTTTACACAACAACTTTCTACGGAACAAATAGATTTGTTCATAAAGAAACTAACTGAGGATTCTTTTTATAATCAAGAATTCAATGAAATACAGCCTCAGAAAGAAATTTTTATGACTATTGGACCAGATGGTGTTCATCAGCAAAAAGAAAGCATAGGTGGTGTTATTTGTAGAAAAACTTCCGATAATAAAATTTTATGGGAAATTGTAATAAATAAAACAGGAGTAGTAGCTACATGTAGAAAATACAGTAGATGGGCTCCTATATCGAATAAATTTTATGAATACATAACTTCTATTATTAAGTTAATAGATAAAAATATTTCTCAAATAACTTTAGAGTATTTAGATGAATTTGAAATAATAGAAGATAAAAATAACTGGAAGGAAGAACTATTTAAAGAATCTTGTGAATACATAACACCTTATGTACTTAATACTAGTGATTTTTGGCATGTTGAACAAGGCTTTTTTAGTCAATTAGATGGACTAGATGATAAATTTTTGGACAATATAAGAATAAACTATTTTAATGATACAGGTAATGATACGAAAAATAAAATTAATATCGTTACACAGCACATAACTAGATTTGAGGATAGCAAGAAATTTGAAATTGATTTCATTAAAAATGTGTTTCAAATAGCTCATACTCATAGTAAAAATATATTTGAAAATATTATTCATGATGATATATTAGTACGCTTTGATAGGGGAAATACATGAATAATATAACTAGTTCAATTGTTGAATCATTTTTAACTGGAATGAGTACTGACCCCAGTTTATATCATACAATAATAAAAAATGATTTAGATACTCATTATAAATCTGAAATTTCTATACCATACAAAACTGATTTGTATAGCGAACTACAAAGTGAGTTATTGAATTATAGTTTTTTAGAGGAAGACTGGGATGGGTATGAAGCTATAAAACCACCTGTAAAAAATATAGAAGATGTAAAATTATTCATATCGATATTAAAATTTTTAGATATTGAAACACCAAATATCATGTTGTCATGTGCAGGGGATATATCCTTATACTGGGAATTAAATGAAAAATATATGGAATTAAATTTTAATGGTACAGATAAATATTCGTATTTAATTGAGGAGAATTCTTTATTTTTTGGAAAAGATAATATAAATATATCTGATGATTTTCCTAATGAAGTAGAATCTTTTGTTAACAAATATATTTCTAAAAAATCGATAAACCGTAGAAATATATTTTATGTAACGGGTAATACATCAAATAGACATTTAATTAGTTAGCCTTTATAGGATATAGATTGGATTATCAACAACTATTAGGTTTAGAATTAGTGAAACAAAGTCCATTGTCTCCATGTACAATATCAAATGAAGAAATTGTTAGTAGGGCAATATTTGCTCCTAACCACTATAAAAACAATAAAATACAATCTGCAGCATTTGAACAAATTATTTCTGATCCTGATGGGATGTCTGTACTTAGAAAAAGTTATTCATTTACAGAATCACTTAGAATAACAATTGAAATAATGGAAAATAAAGGGAAAAGTTATGTAACAAATGTTTCTGCTAAAGTGTTGAATATTAGAAATATTTTATGTGAAAAGAATAGATTAGTTTGTGTAATTGATACTGCAAAAAAAAATAGAATTGCACATGCAGATTTAATCTCAACAAGAAAAGTTATTGATTGTTCACTAGATAAAAAGGCTACTACTTTATTTCTTAGACGTGAAATAGCAAAAGTTTTTAATGCTGTCTAGTTTTGTATAAATTTATTAAAAAAACATGAATACTACTTAAACAATTAAAGCCTTAGTAGCTTCATGTCTCACATTTGGTATTAAGTGAGAATATCTTAAAGTCATTTCTAATGTTTTGTGACCTAGTTGCTCTTTGATTTGCAGAATGTCAAGACCACTCATAGCCAACCAACTAGCATGTGTATGTCTAAGGCTATGAGCTGTTATTTTATTTTGAGAATCTTTTTCTTTATTCCCTGGAATAATAGTTTCCAATGCAGTCATAAAATGATTAGGCATTCTTAATATTGTTCCACCTGTTGCAGTACTAATTATTAAATCTGATTTTTTATTTTCTTGTAGATAGTTTAGAGTTTTCAATAAAATATCATTAATAAAGATATGTCTAGCATTTCCATTTTTTGTCTTTTTAAAATATATAGTATTTGTATCAAAGTTTATATCATTCCATTTTAAGGCTGTATTTTCATTTGTTTTATTTTTTTGTGAACTCGCACCAGTTATTTCACTAAATCTAGCACCAGTAAGTAGTAGTAAAACAGTTAAATGATATGTTCTAAGATTGATTGATTCTAATAGGTTTAGTAATTCTTTGGCTTGTGCTTTTGTTAGAAATCCTAGTCTTTGATTATTAATTTCAGGCATTTTAACTTTGCCGTTTGCAATAGGATTTGTATAATTTTTAAGGATATCATGTTTGATTCCATAATTTAAAATTGTTCTTATCAGAGTCAATTGATGTTTGACTGTTTGAGCAGCTAAATCTAGTGATAATAATTTCTGTTTAAATTTTTCAAAATCTAAAGAAGTTAAGCTTTTTACTGCTTTATTACCAAAAATTGGTTTAATATGCTTATTATAATTTTGCTCATCTCCCATCCAAGATTTTTTATTTGCTTTAGAGTATTTAAAAAACTCTAACCATATATCATTAAGCTTTAGTCTAGTAATCCTTGAATTTTTAAGAATAGGTTCTTGACCGTGCTGTAGTTTATATTTTACTTCAATTAGTTTAGAGTAGGCATCTTTTACAGTAAAGTCTGAACTTTTAGTTTTTTTACCAATCTGTACTTTAACTGGTTTACCTACTTCATCGCGATAATTTATATAGTAAGAAATATCTCCATTTTTCAGCTCGTTTTTCCAAACACCTTCATACTTACCACCAACTGGTTCTAATGCCATTTAAAATAATCCTTATTAAAAATAATTTATCTTTAAAGTATAACAAAAAAAGCATTTTTTACTACAGTTTTTACTACAATAAATGAAAAAATATAGATAACAATAGATAATAATGAAGAGATTTGAAAATACATATACATCTGTAAAGTTAGTACTGACAAGCTTTTATAGAAATTTGTAAAAATTTAAGAAAAAATGATAAAGTATTAAAAAAAGACTTAGGATCTGGTGCCGCAAGGCGTGGAGGTTCAAGTCCTCTCATCCGCACCATCCAGAACAACTAAAATAATCAACAAAAATCTTACTAATAAAACCTCAATAAAGCCCATTAATAAGGCATTTATAGATACTTCTACTGATGATGATAAATCAACTAAAAACCCTAGCTGTGAAACTTATGATATACTTAAATCTGTTGAAAAAATTGAGACACAACTAAAACGGCTTAAACTTTACAACACTACATACTTACATAAAAGAAATGATATATACTACTTTTCTATACGAGTTGGAAAACAGGTTATAAGAAAATCACTACATACCTATAATAAAACTTTTGCTATCATACTAAAAATGAAAATATTAAGAGATTTGAATATGAATAATATAAACCCTACTACTGTTTTTACAATGAACAATGAAGATATAGAAAAGTTATTAACATTGAGACCTAATAATGATATTGAAGAAAAACTAATGCCTGAATTAAGGAAAGTTATAAGAAGAGCAATTAAACGATTAAAAAAAGAATATGGCTACGATATTAGTATTAATGATGTTGATGATGAGGTATCTAAAATAGAGTATTTATCGGATTATACTAGCATTTTTTTATCTGATATTGAAAGTTCAACTTCTAAAAAAACGATGATAAAATTTAGACAGGCTATTGATTATCTTCATATATATTTTGGAGAAAATTATAATATAAGAAAAATGAAAAAGAAAGATACTGTTGATTTTCGCAGATTTTTACGAAAAGTTCCTAAAAATTGGAAACAAAAAAAGCACTAAAAGATAAAAATATAAAAGTAATGATTGACAAAAAATCAAAAATATTAGATAAATACGATAAACAAATGGAAAGCACTATAAATGAGGTAATGAAAAGAGTTATAACTATTTTTGATGCTTTTGTTGAGGAGACACTTATATATGAAAATCATTTTGCTAAATTAACTAAAAAGAAACTACCAACAACAACAAAAAGAGAATATACGGTAAAAGAATTAAAGGCTATTTTTGATTATTACAATAAAGAATATTCGCAGGAGGAGTATAATTTTATTAAGTTTTTACTATTTACTGGATTAAGGCGAAACGAGGCACTATCCATAACAAAAGAGGATATATATTTTGAAAATGATATGATTGATATTGATGGAACAAAAACAGAAAATGCTAAAAGAGTTATTGTTATACACAATGATATTAAAGAGGTAATTATTCTACAATTAAAGGATAAAGATGATGAGGACTATCTATTTTTCAATACTGGACTAAAAGATATTATGACTAATCTACGACATAAAGAAAAATCAGATGCTGAAAAGTTTGATTTTCACGGTGGAAAAATTGGAACACTAATTAATAAAGGGATAAAAGATGTTGTTGGAGAAACTGCTAAAAAAGATTTAGATATTCATTCCATACGAAAAAATCATATACAGGAGTTATTCTTATTATCTAATATTGAGTGGTTAGACCTACAAACATTAATCGGACACTCTACAAATAGTAATACAACAGATAAGCACTATTTAAGGGGTAAAAGAAATTTTGAAAGATTAAAAAAACATATAAATGAAACAGATTTTTTACAATATTTTTCTGATATAAATTAAAAAAAGTATTCAAAAAATACCTAGGCATAAGACTTTTGCTAGACCCTATTTTCTAGTAAAAACTTTTTATGGGTCTTTAATATTTTAACATAAAACACAGCCTACAAATTAACACAACTACAATAAAGCCACACCTTACTTTTTAACACATAACTATAAAAAACACGGTCATAATTTGTATAATAAGTATAAATAACTATGTAGTAAAAATAACACATAAGGATAAAAAAATGAGTGAAAGTGAGTTTGTATTTGAGTTGAAAAAATCTGGAATTTGTAAAAATAAAGATTGGAATATTATTAATTTAATAAAAAAAGATAAGCAGCTTGTAAAAAAAATACTTGAAAAAATTGATAAAAAATTGCTTGAAAGTAATCTTACAATAAAAGAGATTGGACTGATTTTATAGTTTATTTAAGTGGGGTGTAAAACAGAGATTAAGTATTATAAAAATTTATAATATATTTTCGCTAGTGTAATTATACTATTTGAAAATATGCTATATTTACATACAACTACAATTAGTAATATAATAAGTTATTAATGCTACTTTGATAAGATTTAACACTTTTTGAGTGTAAAGTAAAAAGCCACTTTTTTAATATTTTTATAATTATGGATTTACTCCCATTATAATTAATAGGTCTAAATTGTCTATGTCTTTTACTATTTGCTCTGTATCAATTAATAATTCCTGCTCTTTATAAGCTACCATTTTTTTACCTTTTTTATAATCTCTTTCATATAGTTTTTTCTTTAATGGGCTGCTGAATACCAGTATCTTCAACTTACTTAATTCTTTGATTAATTTATCTGATATGATGCTGATGGGGTCTCTATATAATCTTACTTTTAATTTTTGAGATATTTCTAATCTGTTGATTTGAATATTTGTATCTTCATAAAACTTTAATTTATCTTGCTTTTGGTCTTCTTTTCTTTTGTCATAATTATAGATTTCAGTATCTCTTGATTTGATTTTTATTACTATGTCTTCATAATTACAATAACTATCATATACAATATTCTTATTTTCTTTTTTGATTAATTTTAATATGCCGTAATATGTATCTGGGTCTTTTATCACTATCTTTTGATAATAACTCACTCTATTTTTATTTTTATTTTTTCTTTGAGTATCTTCGTAATCACATTTAATAAAGTGATATGTTTTACTAGCCCATTGTATATAATTAGCTTTTTTACTTACTTCATAATTTAGATTGTATTTTTTGATGATGCTATTAATTAATCTTTTGTTTGTAATTTTCTTTGAGTGGCTATGAGCATAAGGAATATAAATACTATGGACTTGAAACTTTGTTATAGTTGTGATGTCATTATTGCTTATATTTAGATTGTCATTATTTAATACGATTGTTTTATCGTATCCTTTATGATTGTCTATCGCATAATCTATTTTTGTTATAGTTGGCTTATATTTACCTTGACTAATTATTTTATAGATTGATTTCATATAAGATGATGAAATTGTATATGCCTGATTTAGTCCGTATAATTCAACGATTATATTTCTTGATTTGAATAATTTGTTATAGATTTCATTTGAGACTGTTTTGTAAAAGATTTTACCTATTGTAATTTCATTATAGATGATTTTGATTTCATTCTGATTTTTTAGATTTGGTTTTATTAGATTTAGACTTGCTAGAATCTTTGATTTCACTAATATTTTCTGATTTACTTTTATTGTAATTTCTGATTTAACTAATTCATTAATTAATAATTCAAGGTTTGCTTTGATTTGAAACTGAATAGTATCAATACCTTGATTTAATTGTGAGTGATTTTGATTGCTGAACATAACATATATACCTACCATTTGATTAATATATAATTACCACAACTATATATTCTTTGATTTATTTATACCTATTATACATAACTTTTGAGTGATTGGGAAAAGGTATAAGAATAAGGGATTATAAGCCTATTTGTAAAGGTTTTGGGACTATATAAGAGTAAAAAGGTATCTGACATAAAAAAAGGCTTACAGATTGAACTATAAGCCTTTTTTAGTTGAGGTGGTTAGTCTCGGTTGGTGGTGTTTATACTATGTATATTTCTATTTATACTATTATTGAAAAAAAACTATGCTTTATCTAACCAATTCTAAACTGTTCATAATATTTTGGTCTGAAACTTGACTGTAAATAAAAGTTGATTGGATTGAACTATGCCCCATAATTTGCTGAACAGTTGTCGGGGCTATATTATAGTCATTTAACAAAGAACTACATAAACTTTTTCTAAAACTATGTGATGAGATTGCTTTATTTGTAAACACAATTGATAAATAACTATTTAGGTCTCGGATTACACTATTGGGTTGTAATGGTTGATTTTTACTACCCCTTTCACTTATAAATATAAGATTGTCATTTGGTTCTAGGTCTGTAAAAATTGACTGTATAATTTTTTTACCTTTTTTTGTTAGATAAATGACTTTTTCTCGTTTTTGCTTATGTGCCACTATTTTTAATTGGGATTTCTCCAATAATTCAATAAGCATATTACCAGTTAGCTGGATTGTCTCATTACACCTTAAACCGAACTCCCATAATAAATGGAACATTTTATTTAATCTATCTTTTCTACTTACTCTAATAGTTGTATCTGCTTCTAAATAATTGATAAGGTGCTGAAACTCTTTGGCTGTTATAGTATCTCTAATCTTTTTAATCTTCGCCATTTTATACCCTTTATTTGTATTGTTTTCTTTATATAAGATTATTATAATACAACTAAGCTGTCCCTATGCTGTCTCTACTGCTGTAAAGCCCATAGAATAGGTATTTGTATTGTTTTACTATATTTCAATACAAATAAAAATCATTAGGTTTATAGTGTTGATGCCATAAATGATAACCTCAAAGGAATACAGAATAACTTACAGTAAGTAATTTTAACTTACTGAATAACTTACTATTACTTGATAAGTTATTAATACTCATTTAAGTTATTGTGAGTTATGCTTCCTTAACTTGAAGTTAAAGGATGAGTTATGAAGAAAGTTGTTGAGAGTATCTTTTTGAATACAAAAGAGGCATATAAAGAAAGTATTGTAATTGATAATGAAAAATTACAAGATTTATTAATCGTAATTTTAGCTGATGCGAAGAAGCTACAAGAATTATTAGAAGAGGATAAGGGGGATATAAAAGTGGATACTAATGAAAAAGAGAAAAGTGTATCAACAAGATATACATATGAACAAGTTAAAGCAATAACACATATTCAGTTAGAATTAGCAAGAGAAACTATGCCTATTGAGGCAGCTGAAAGAGAAGTATTAAAGATTGCTTCCACTTTTCCTATTCACAATTTAAGACAATATAATAAGAGATTAAAAGAGTATTTGAATGGTGTAGGCTCATATGGTTTTGCTTTTCCGTCCAATTGGGCAAAAGCATTATTAGAAGCAACCAATAATAATGTTTTAGTTGTTAAAGCATTTAGAGAACAGCAAGAATTGTATTCTGAAAAAGATGGACGAATAAATGAAAAGCTACAAACTTTACTTGACAGTATTGATTAAGAAGTGCTTAACGGTGGTTAATGAATTTAAGCCACTGTAAGCTATAATTGTAAAAGTGTGAAACTTATGGGAGCCTGAAATGAGCAACAATTTTTACTCTACTTTGCCTACTTTATGGGGCTTACAGGTATCTGGGGTATTGTCATCCGCACCATCCCTTAATTGTGGAACTTCAGACTTAATTAAAAATACGGGTGCTTAAAACACCATTCAAACTATGCTATAGTAGGAGTAAACAAAGGTTTATTTACAAATGGCTGTAAAAAAGCTCTAAAATATGTATAAATTGTCAATTTAAAAATATTATTTCTAAAGG
>JAFLJV010000129.1 GCA_022712845.1 Sulfurimonas sp.
GTATAAATATACTCGTGCAGGGGATTTTAAATTTGATGCAGGTGGAAACTTTGTTGATAATAATGGTTTTGTTGTTCAAGGTTGGTTAAGAGACCCTGTGACTGGTAATGTTGATTCAACAGCACCAATTACTAGTATAAATATCCCACCTGGTTTAACAACACCCGCAAGTGCGACAACGGAAGTTGTTGTAAAAGCAAATTTAAACTCTGGTCCACTTATTAAGAACATGTCACCAGCATATGAAGTTCCTTATGGAACACCACCAATTTTACCAATTCCACCAGCACTTGATGACAATGGAAATGCAATAAATTCTGGAGATATTGGAGTGATGTTTAATGAAGCAGGAGAAGCTTTTTCTCTTCAAAAAGATCAAGGTATTTGGGTATCATTTCTAAATTCTCAAGTTGCAGGTACTGGTGCTATTCCAGCTTCAACAGTTGATACAACACCTGTAGCCGCTGTAGTTGGAGGTTTTTCAACAGAGTTAAATATTACTATAGATGGTGTAAATATTGTAACTACTGGTGGTGTGGGTACACTTACTGCTGATGAAAATGGTGCTAGATATGTAAGTCAAATAAATGCTGCATTAGCAGCTGCTAGTAAAACAGGAATAACGGCTGCTTATGACACAACAACAGATAATATCACTATAAGTAGTGCTAAAAACCTTGCAGTTACTATAGATGTAACTGATAATGGTGATAGTGCTCTTACTCCTGGTGTTGCCGCTTATGTTTTAGCTGCTCAAACAAATGAGTTAAACCTTGAGTTCACTTTAGATAATGGAACGACACAAATAATTACAACATCCAATGCCACTGGTACTGAGAGTGCTATTGAAAATGGAGCAAGATATGTATCTGCCATAAATGCACAAAGTGCTACAACAGGAGTTAGTGCTTCTTATGATACAATAACAGGAACAATAACATTAGTAAACCCTAATGAAGTTCCTGCAGCTTCACACAATATTAGAGTAACACAATTAGCCGGTGATAATAGTGGTATAGTAACGACAACAAACACAACAGCATATAGATATCAGTATGATCCAGTTGCATCATTTAAAGGGTTAAATCTTGATAAAACTTTTACAACATTAGCAGATCTTAGAGAAGCTATGGAACTTCAAGCTCGTGACCCTGATGGTAATGGTATATATACAGATAACAATATACAAATAAGTATTAGTGCTTCTGGTAAATTTGAGATATTAAACCCAGGTGGAAATACTAATGAGTATAATACTAATTTAGCTATCACAGGGATGAGCGCTGCAAGTGTTGCGGGTGGTGGAATAACAGAAAACACAAAGTTTACTAGAAGTATGGAAGCATTAAATTCTGCTCTTCCTCAAGGTGGAACAGGTCAAGCTTTTTCACAAACTTTTAATGCGGCAACACATTCAAGCTCTATAGATCTTTTTGATTCACTTGGATCTAAGCATACACTAAGAGTAGAGTTTAGAAAGACATCAGTTGATACAGCAACAGGTAGTACATGGAGTATGTTGGTTAGTGTTCCTTCTCCAGCAACAATAGATACAACGGCACCATTTAATGAAAAATCTGGTACGATTAGATTTAATAATGATGGTTCATTAGCTACTTACAATCCACCAAATATCTCTTTTACTGGTAATAATGGTTCTGCTGCAAACCTTCAAGTTGCAATTAGTTTAGGGACAGCAAATGCTTTTGACGGTATGACAAGTTTTGACTCCGAATCTTCTACCTCTGGTATTTCACAAGATGGTTTTACTGGTGGAGATTTAGTTGGAATTAGAATTGATCAAAGTGGTACTTTAGTTGGATCATTCTCAAACGGTCGTTCTTTTGGTTTAGCACAAATTGGTATGGCTAAATTTACAAATAATGAAGGTTTATCAACTGAGGGTGGAAATGTTTACATTCAAACTGCCAACTCAGGTGATCCTATTATTGGAACCGCGGCTACCGCTGGTCGTGGATTTATTCAATCAGCTGCACTTGAAGCTTCAAATGTTGACCTTTCACGTGCTCTTACACAGTTAATTATTATTCAAAGAGGTTTCCAAGCAAATGGTAAAACAATTACCACTTCTGATCAGCTTCTTCAAACATTGATAGGACTAAAACAATAGCGTTTAATCTTATAATCTAAAGGAGAATAACTCCTTTAGAGACAACCTGTTTATCTAAACCTCACTTTAACCTATTACGATATAATTTCCATAATATATTACAGTAGGAATTTTCATGCAATTTAGCGCACCATTAAAATCAAATTCAAAAAAAGTTATGCTTCTAGGTTCTGGTGAACTTGGTAAAGAGGTAATTATTGAAGCTCAAAGATTAGGGCTTGAGACTATAGCAGTTGATAGATACTCAAATGCACCCGCTCATCATGTAGCTCATCGTTCTTATGTTGTAAATATGCAAGATAAAGAGGCTATTTTAGAAATTATTCGTCATGAAAAACCAGATTATATTCTTCCTGAGATTGAAGCTATTTCAATAGATGCACTTTTTGAAGCTGAAAAAGAGGGTTTTAATGTAATTCCTAATGCGGATGCGGTTAGTAAAACGATGAATAGAAAAAAAATCCGTACATTTGCGGCAGAAGAGTTAGGTTTAAAGACTGGTGCTTATGAGTTTGTAAAAACAGAAGAGGAACTTTTAAATGCATCAAAACGCATGGGTTACCCTTGTGTTATTAAACCTGTTATGAGTTCATCAGGACATGGTCAGAGTGTACTTAAATCTAAAGAAGATGTAGCAAAGTCTTGGGAGATAGCAAAAGAAGCTCGTGGTGATGCAAGTGAGCTGATAGTTGAAGCTTTTGTTGACTTTGATTATGAGATAACAATGTTAACTGTTAGAAATTCAAAAGAGACTGTTTTTTGTGAACCGATAGGGCATGAACAAAGAGATGGTGACTATGTATTTTCATGGCAACCGATGCAGATGAGTGAAGTTGCACTTCAAAAATCTCAAGAGATGGCAAAGATAATTACTGATGGTTTAGGTGGTCGTGGTCTTTTTGGTGTGGAGCTTTTTATAAAAGGTGATGAGGTTTATTTCTCTGAAGTAAGTCCGCGTCCACACGATACTGGAATGGTTACTCTTATAACTCAGTCTCAGAGTGAATTTGCTCTTCACTTACGTGCTGTTCTTGGTCTTCCTTTAGGGTTTACTTTTTATGGGGATGGTGCAAGTGCTGCATTTAAATCAGAAGTAGACAATCATGCTCCTGTTGTGGATGTTGATGACTCACTTTTTTCAAATAATTCATATGTTAGAGTGTTTTCTAAACCAGAAGCACATAAGGGAAGACGTTTAGCCGTAGCTTTAGTTTTTGATGAGGTTGAAAAAGCACTTGAGCAGTCAAGAACATTAATAACTAAAATTACAGATGCGTAAAAGTGAAGATAGCTATATATAGAGTAAAATAATAAGAATCATTGTTGTGAAGGAGTTTTAAAATGAAAATAGTTTTATTAGATGCTTTAACATTTGGAGATAGTGATTTAAGTGGTTTTAATAAACTTGGAGAGGTTAAAGTTTTTCAAACTACTTTACCTGAAGAGGTTCAAGAGCGTATAGCAAACGTAGATGTTATCGTTACTAACAAAGTTGTTATAAACGATACTCATATGTCAAATACTCCAACTTTAAAATTAATTTGTATAGCTGCTACCGGTATGAATAATGTTGATTTAAATTCAGCTACTAAGAGAGATGTTATTGTAAAGAATGTAGCTGGGTATTCAACTGATTCAGTTATTCAACATACATTTTCTATGCTGTTTTATCTTATGGGACACTCAAGATATTATGATGAATATGTAAAAGATGGCTCATACTCAAAAAGTCCTATCTTTACAGATGTTTCACGCCCTTTTTTTGAAATAAAAGGTAAAAAGTGGGGTATTATTGGACTTGGTTCTATAGGTCGTGGAGTAGCAAAAATAGCAACAGTATTTGGGGCAGAAGTCTTTTATTATTCAGCTAGTGGAAAAAATTCTACAACAGACTATAAACAAGTGGAGTTAAATGAACTATTAAATAGTTGTGACATTATCTCTATACATGCACCTTTAAATGAACAAACCAATAATCTTTTAGACTATAAAGAATTATTAGCTTGCAAAGATAAAAGCATCATTTTAAATTTAGGTCGTGGTGGTATTGTTAATGAAGATGCAATCGTAAAAATAATTGATGAAAGAGAGATTTATTTTGGTTTAGATGTTTTAACAAAAGAACCTATGGTTAAAAATCATTCACTTTTAAAGATTAAAAATAAAGATAATATTTATATTACACCACATATCGCGTGGACATCAGTAGAAGCTAGAAAAAATTTAATAAAATCTATAATTAATAATATTTTAGAATAGATGTAACTTTTTTAAAGGAAATAATAGTAGAATTATCTCATGATAAAATTGTCTCTACTTTTTGTTCCTTTATTGTTAATAGCTTCAGATATAGTTCCCATTTCATTACATGTAAATTATGATAAAAGGAAGGCAGAACTTGGAAAAAAGCTTTTTTTTGATCCTATTCTTTCAAAAGACAATACAGTATCGTGTTCGAGTTGTCATACCCTTCCTGGTAGTGGAGTAAATAATACCTCTTTTTCATTTGGCGTTGATAAAATAGAAGGAAAACTAAATTCACCAACTGTTTTAAATAGTTCTTATAATTTTAGACAATTCTGGAATGGAAGATCAAAAAACTTAAAAAACCAAGAATTGGAATCTATAACAAGTTCTTTAAGAATGGCATCAAAAATAAAAAATTCTAAATATCGTATAGAGTTTAAAGAAATTTATAAAGATGGTGTAACACAAGATAATTTAACGGATGCTATTGTTGAATTTGAAAAAGCTATTATAACACCAAATTCAAGATTTGATAAATATTTAAGAGGTTATAAAGTATTTAAAGACTTAGGTTGTGTAAGTTATCACAATGGTATAAACGTTGGTGAAAATATGTATCAAACAACAGGAATCATAGAGCAATATAAACAGTTAAAAGAGGTAAATGGACGCTATGATGTTACTAAAAGACAAAGAGATAAAAATGTTTTTAAAGTTCCATCACTTAGAGAAGCTATAGAACAAATGCAGATTTTACAGTTAGGAATAAAACCAAATAAAAAAGATACAGAAGCTTTTTTAATAACATTGACAGGTGAAACACCAAAAGTACTGAGTGAGATTAAATAATGAAAAAATATATTTTAATA
>JAFLJV010000130.1 GCA_022712845.1 Sulfurimonas sp.
TTCAAAGTGCAGTTTTATTATTTGAAGAAAATAAAATAGAAGAAGCTCACAATAAACTCTTAAAAGTATCTCAGAATTCTTCATTATATAAGCTAGTTCAAACTCTTCTTCATTATGGGGTAAAGTAAAATTTTGAAAAAATTATATGTAATTACAATAATATTTATAGCGATAGTATTTAATGCTTGTAGTTCAAAAGAAGTATTTGAACCAGTTCATGTAGTTGATAATTGGGAAAAAGTAGGAAATAGTGAAGTTGATATTAGAAGTATAGCACCAGATGCCGCATTGGTTGAAGATAGAAAAGTTCTAGCTTTAAGTAAGGTGTTAGATATACAGATACCAGAGGACTATAAACTTTTAGGTTATAGTGATGGTTGGATTATAAGTGCAAATATTGATGGTGATTTAACACTGATATTTGCTCAAGATAAAACAATGGTTGAAAAGTTTAAACTTAAAAGAACTATTGCTACAGCAGGTATTAAAAATGATATTTTAGCTGTTCTTTTTACAAATAATGAGATGGCTCTTTACTCAATTGCAAATAAAGAACTTCTTTTAAAAGAACAAGGTGAAGCACCAGTTGTTGTTGATTCAAAAATGGTAAAGCCTTACTTTAGGGATGATGTAGTTTTATTTTCAACGCTTGATGGAAAAATAGTTGTAATAAACACTAAAATAAAAAAGAAATTAAGAACTGTTATAGTTAGTACTCAAGAATATTTTAATAATATTATATATTTTGATTTGATAGATTCTAAAGTGATTGCAGCAACAGGAAATAGAATACTCTCTTTAGCTCAAAAAGAGATAAGAGAAAATTACGACATAAGAAATATTACTAGTGATGGTGAAAATATTTTTATAGCTACTAAGCAGGGTGAAGTTATATCTTTAACACCAGATCTTCAGCAAAATGGAAAAATAAAATTTCCTTTTGCTCACTTCTTAGGAATGATAATTAGTAATGATAAGCTTTATATTTTAGAAAAAGAGGGCTATCTTATAGAGGTTTCAAAAAACTTACTAAAACATAGTATTTATGATGTAAATGTAGATGATGGTTATGTATTTATAGATGATAATATTTTCTATATAAATGATGAGTATATTTCGGTAAAGTAGTAAAATGTCAAAAGAGCTAGAAGCTTTTATAGAGTATATAACTGTTATAAAAGCTCTTAGCAAAAAAAGTATAGAAGCTTATAAAAGTGACTTAAGTTCTTTAGAAAAGACTTTAAATAAACCTCTTATACAACTTAACTCAAAAACTTTACTAAAAGGTTTGAGTAACTACAATAACAAAAGAACTCTAAATAGAAAACTATCCTCAGTAAATTCTTTTTTTGATTTTTGCTATAAAAGTCAATTTTTAGAACAAAAATCAAAACTAAAACTTGCAAAAATTCCAAAGTTATTACCAAAATTTCTTTCATATAAAGAGATACAAAACTCTTTACTCCTTATAGATAAAACAACATTAATTGGACTTCGTGATTATGCTCTTATACTCTTCTTATATGCAACAGGAGCTAGGATAAGTGAATGTTTAGCATTAAAAAAAGAAGATATAGAAGATAATTGGTTAAAAATAAGACATGCAAAAGGTGAAAAAGAAAGAATAGTACCAATCGCTAGTATTGCAAAAGATGCAATAAACAGCTATTTAGATGAGATGAAAAGTCAAAAAGAGTTTGTATGGTGTAATTATAAAGGTGATAATTTAAGTAGAATATCAGCCTACAAAATAACTCAAAAATACTTAGGTGTATCTCCACATGTATTGCGTCACTCATATGCAACAGCACTTATTAGTGGAGGAGCAGATTTAAGAGTTGTTCAAGAACTTCTTGGTCATGCTTCACTTTTGACAACACAGATATATACACATATACAAAAACAGGACTTAAAAGAAACAGTTCAGGTATGTCATCCTATGGCAAATGAGAATCTATGAAGGGTGTAAATAATAAATTTTACTCTATTGCATTTTTAGAGTCTTTATTTTTTATACAAAATAAATGGCACCAGCATGGAGTGTTTATACATACTTTACGAGTTACTTATAACATTTTAAAAGCTAGAAAATTGAAATTTTTTGCAGCTGCTTTGTTACATGATATTGGTAAGCCATTTACTGCTTATAAATATGATAGTGAAGATATTAAATATGGTGAATACAGCTTCACAGACCATGAAGAAAAAAGTTATCAAATAATTAAAAATTGGTCATTTATAAGTGATTACACAAAAGAGTTAGTTCGCTATCACTACCTAATACGAGATATAAAAAGAAGTAAAAAAGAGGATTTATCTAGGTATGCTCAAAAACAAAAAATTTGGGATTCTCTTAGTGATGAGATGAAGAATGACTTAGTAGAATTTGTTATGTACGATGATATGGGTAAAGGTAAAAAAAGAAGATAAATTTTGATATAATCTTATAATTTAAAATTAAGGTGTTATTGTTGATAAATTTACATTCCAAAGATATAAAACAACAAAAATTAGATGAACTTAAAAATATATTTCCTGAAATTTTTGCAGATGAAATAATAAATTATGATAAATTAAAAGAAATTCTAAGCAGTGAAATTGAAGAGTCAAAGAGTGAACATTACAGTTTTAACTGGAGTGGTAAAAAAGGCTGCTATAAGACCATAAAAACAAAAACAACTACTACGCTAAAAGTCGATACTAGTCATTCTGAACTCGATTCAGAATCTAATAATGTTTTCATAGAGGGTGATAACCTCGAAGTTTTAAAGCTCCTTCAAAATGCTTACCACAAAAAAATCAAGATGATTTATATAGACCCGCCTTACAACAAAGATAAAGATTTTGTATATAAAGATACTTGGGGCGACACAATAACAAACTACATGATACAAACAGATCAGTTAAGAGAAGAGGGTTATACAAGTACAAAAACAAGCTTTACAGGCAGAAGACATACGAACTGGCTAAATATGATTTATCCTAGACTTTGGTTAAGTAGAAACTTGCTTAAAGATGATGGTGTGATTTTTGTAAGTATAGATGATGACGAAGTTCATAATTTGAGAAAAGTTATGGATGAGATTTATGGGGAAGAGAATTTTGTAGCTCAAATAGTTTGGGAAAAAAAGACTGGTTCTTCTGATGCTAAAACAATTGCAATAATTACAGAATATGTATTAATATATGTAAAATCTATAGAATATTCATTGAAAATTTTTGAAAAAAATAAAAAATCATTTGATATAGAAAGATATAAATTATCAGATAAGCATATTAATGAAAGAGGTCCTTATTATTTAGATAATTTAGATAGAGGTGGTTTGCAATATAGTGATTCATTGAATTTTAATATTACTGCACCAGATGGAACGTTTATATTTCCAAATGGAAGAAGTGAGTATAAAAATGATGGATGGATTTGGAAATGGAGTGAGAAAAAAGTTAAATGGGGTTTTGCAAATAACTTTTTAGAAATAAAAACTTCTAAATATAAAAAAAATGGTTTTGGTGTCTATTATAAAAACTATTTATATGTTGATAATGAATGTCAAAAGATTGAAAGATCTGCTCCAATAAAAAATTTGATTTTAGGTGTTAAAAATTCTGATGGCTCTTCAGATATTAAATCTTTATTTGAAGAGCGAATATTTCAATATACAAAACCTGTCGAATATATGAAGTACTTAATAAATTTTGTATCTAATAAAAATGAAATAATTCTAGATTTCTTCGCAGGAAGTGGGACAACAGCACATGCAGTTATGGATCTAAACAAAGAAGATGGTGGAAATAGAAAGTATATTTTAGTACAACTTCCAGAAGCTACGGATGAAAAGAGTGAAGCGTATAAAGCTGGATATAAAAAGATAAGTGACATAACCAAAGAGCGTATAAAAAGAGTTATAAAAAAACTTGACTATAAAGATGGCTTTAAATCATTTAGACTAGATAACTCAAATTTTCAGATGTTCAAAGAGGTTAAAAAGCGACCAAATGAGAGCTTGGAAAGTATTGAGAAGATGCTTAAGATGTCTATGTTTCATGAAAATATCTTAACTCAAGGGGCAAAAGAGTTAGACTTGGTTTATGAAGTTGGGCTGAAAAATGGTTTTACATTAAGTGCTATATGTAAAGAATTTAAAAATGATAAATATAACTTTATAACTCTTAATGAAAATGAAAGAGAATTTTATTTTTGCTTTGATAAAGAGATAAGTAATGACATCGTACATGTAGTCCCAAAAGATGCAAAGCTTATTTGTTATGAAAAAGCACTTGGCGATAGCGTGAAACTAAATCTTCACACTAATCTTGATTTAGAGACTTTGTAGGAGTTTACATGTCAAATATAATGCTAGAAGAACTTTATATTCATAATTTTAAAAGCTTTTATAAAAGTAAATTTGAATTTGGAAAATTAAATTGTTTAATTGCTCCTAATAATAGCGGTAAAAGTAATCTCATAGATGCTTTGAAGTTTTTAAATGATTTGATATATGATAATCCAGCAAGAGCTGTTGCTAAGATAAGAATAAAAAATCTGAATAACATTCACTATAATGAAGATGAGATTAAATTAAATGCAAAATTTAAAATTAATAACCGTGTATTAGTAGGGGATGAACTAATTGATTATGACATTAAACTTTTGTTTTTATATTCATATGATATTAAAACAAAAAAGCCAAATATTGACATAATTATACATGGAAAAATAAAAAGTATCATTATTGATAAGGCTGATTTGAAAAATGGTTTTACCTTAAGAGTTTTTGGAGATATTGAAGAGTGTATTGATAATTATAATTATTATGTAGATAAATTAAATAAGAGTCATTATAGAAGCTTCCATTTTGATTATAATCATATTGGTTTGAAATATACAATATCAAATATGAGATTAAATACAACTCAAAATATTGTTGAAACTTTATTGGCTTTAAATGTAACTAAAAAAAATGAAGAGTTACATACTCCTATCGATTTTAAATTTATTTTCAACAAAAGCTCACTATTTTCTTCACACTATTTTCATGCACATGATATAAAAAGAACTCAAGAAGCAGGTTTTGACTATCTGTTAGAAAATGG
>JAFLJV010000131.1 GCA_022712845.1 Sulfurimonas sp.
CGCTCTTCCGATCTTAAACTTCTAAGGGTGTATTCACTTACCACCGCACCCTTTCTCATACTTAGTATATGCTCTATTGCATCCGCTATATCTGAGGCTAAAAGCTTCTCATCTTCCTTATCACTTGTGCTAAACCTCAACTCATCATAAAAAGCACTCTGTGTCATATCTGGATTTATATTTGTAATGCTGAGTCCACTTTTTCTTGTTTCTTCAAATAAAGAATCTCCAAATGCTTTTAAACCTGTCTTGGTTGCACTGTATACTCCTGCAAATTTACTAGATCTTATAGCTTCAATACTATTAATATTTATTAGATAACCATTATTGTTTTTTAAATTTCTAAGTAGTGCATTTGTAAGCAGCATGGGAGCTGTTAAATTTAAAAATACCATATCAGTAATAGTTTTACTATTTAGTTCTTCATGTGGTTCAAATTTACCAAAACCAGCTACATTTATTAATATATAAATATCTTCTTTTGTTAAGTTTTTACATAAATCAAGTGTTGATATCTCATTTGATAAATCTGCTTGAAGAGGGATAAAATTTTCATTATTAAAATCTTTTTTAGTTATGGTTCTGCTAATACCAATAACTTTATAGTCTAAGTTTAAAAGCCTGTGAGTTATCTCTTTTCCAATTCCACTACTTGCACCAGTTATTACAACTTTTTTCATATTTTCACTTTTTTCATTATTTTATCAATAGCATTAAATATCAATTTTTTTGTATTCTCTTTTGTGATACTATCTGGCTCAAAATGATCACTAACTATTTTATACATATAGCAGTTTTTTATATTTTTACAAGCTTGATAAAAACCAAAGGATTCCATATCAACTATATTATAGTTATTATTTGACACCTCATTATCACTGCATACAATAGTATTGTTTGTATTTGTATTTAAAGTGAATAGCTCTTCACTATATAAAATTGAACTAATCTCAATACAATCACCAATTTTATATTTTTTACTTGCTCCACAGATACCAATATTTAAAAAAATATCATCTTTATTAGGACTAAATTTTCTTATAATAAATAAAGTTGTAAGCTTTGCATTTTGTATACCAATACCTGAGATAATAACTTTTATATTTTTATTGAAAAATATGATAAAGTTTTCATACTTAGATTTTTCAAGTCTATATTTGTCAACAAATGCTTGAGCTTCTGATTTTAAGGCAACTACAATATACAACATTCCATATTGTAGCAAAAATGTTCTTTTTATGGTAATATTAACAATAATAAGTAAATAAAAATGGAGAGTAAAATGTCTATTGTAAATGCAGACTATTCAAATATTAATTATGAAGAAATGGCTGAATCTATAGGATTGAAATCTAAACATATTCCTATCTTAATAACGAGCTTTTTAGACGAATCTGATTCTATTATGAATGATCTTAAAGAAGCTATTGATGGTAAAAATTATGAAAAAATAAAAACAAGTGCACATGCTATTAAAGGAAGTGCTGGTAATTTAAGATTTAATGCAATATATGATATGGCTAAAGAGATAGAGATGTCAGCTTCCCTAAAGAGCGTAGACTTTGATTATAACGAATATTTTGAAGCTATTAAAAAAACAATTTTAACAATTTCAAATTGATTCTTTGTAATTATATATTTTTTAGATATAATTTCAGTGCTTCTCTTTAGACCTGTGCAATAGTATTTTTAGATACTGTGTCAGGGTAGGAATACAGCAGCACACCTTAATTTATTATGTGCCGCAGGTATCTGGAGAGAAGTACTTCTCATATATAATCACTAATTAATTATCATTTCTATATTTAGATATACCACAAGCTTGATCTGGTTTTGGTGGATTATTTTTCAGATAGATTAAATCTTCTAATGTTTGTGCTAAAACTCTTTTTTGTTGAAGCATTGGTAACATAAGATTGTCTTTTTCGTTTAAAGGTAGTGCCATATTTGTAAGTACTTCCTCAACTTCTTTGTCTAAACTTTTAATTGCATTTTGTATATGTGTAATTGAATTCATAACGCAATTGTAACTAAATTTCAGAATATTTGGATATAATCCTATTTCTAAAATAGATTAATCTCTATTTTTTACCTCTTAAGAGGTGTGAATTTTACAAAGGAGTTATCGATGCCAAAGATGAAATCAGTTAAAGGCGCTGTAAAGCGTTTTAAGGTTAAAAAAAATGGTTCTGTTAAACGCGGTACAGCATTCAGAAGTCATATTTTAACTAAACAAGATTCAGATACTCGTAGCAAACAAAACAGTCCAAAAGTTGTTTCAAAAGCTGATGAGAAAAATGTAAAGGCTATGATTAACTAAGATTAGTTAATTATAAATCTCCAGCGAAATAATTATTAAAAAAGCTGGGCAAGACCACCATATCAGAGTGGCACCTTATTACCAAAATGTAATTGGGTAAAGAAAAAGGAAAGAAATGCCAAGAGTAAAAACAGGTGTTGTTCGTAGAAGAAGACACAAGAAGATTTTAAAATTAGCGAAGGGTTTTTATAGCGGACGCCGTAAACACTTCCGTAAAGCTAAAGAGCAAATTGAACGTTCATTAGTATATGCACATCGTGATAGAAAGCAGAAAAAACGTGATTTCCGTAAATTATGGATTATCCGAATTAATGCTGCTACTAGATTAAATGGTATGAACTATTCAACTTTTATGAATGGTGTTAAAAAGGCTGGCATCGAGCTTGATCGTAAAATTCTTGCTGATATGGCGATGAATGATGCAGCAGCATTCTCTGCAGTTGCAACAGCATCAAAAGCAGCATTAGCTAAGTAAAAGGTTAATTACTCTTCCCCCTAAAGGGTGAGAGTTTAACTTATAGCTTATGTAGAAACAATACACTGTTCCCAATCTCATTATAATATATTCCAACTGACAATTCTTTAGAAATATAAACACCTCTACCATTAAAATTATCTGTTTTTTGAAATATTTTTTCTAATATTTTTGTATCAAAACCATCACCTTCATCTCGAATTTTTGTTATTATATAAACTTCAGAGTTATACTCTATTTTATTAATAGTAACATATATTTTTTTATCACAATCAAGTCCTTTAGTTTCTAGTGTGCTTAAGTAGTTATCTTCATCTATCAATATATGTTTAGTTGTTGTATCTATTTGAAGGTTCCCATGCTCAAAAGCATTCATAAACATCTCTGTAAAAACAAGAACAGCACTATAACTTAATTTTAAATTATCAGTTAAATTATCCCATATTTTTGCGTACCATTCACTTGCTTTGTCAACATCATTTAAAGAAGTTTGAAAAGTTTTTTGCTCTATTGTATCGTTATGAATGTGAAGTAAGTTTATAAATATAAAAGTTATATCATCTTCTTGGGTATCTGTTTTTTCTAAAAATTTATTAACCATATCTTCTCTTGAAAATGAGTTTAAAAAATCTTTTTGAATAAAGTTAAGATATGGCTTATCTTTTAAAGTTGTTGAATTTTCTACAATACCATCACTATATATAAGAAATTTTATAATATTTGAAATATTGTATGTTGAAATTCTAAATTTTTTCATATATTTACTAATTGGAGGGTTATTAGATTTTAATTTTATTATTTCATTATCTGCAGTTTGCATTAATGTTGATGGCATAGCAAATTTAGCATAGTGCATTTTTGATTTAGTATAATCGATACTAATATAATCAATAGCAAGGGCTTCTTCACTAAGAAGTATAGGTTTTATATACTCTAATGATGAATCGATAATTTTATAAAAATCAAAACTATCTTTTTCACCCATAATATCTATAGTATGATTTATAAATGATGTTATAAGCATGGATGTTAAAGATGCTGATAAACCTTTACCCATCCCATCTACAATGAGGTAAAAGGCTTCATGATTATTAATCCTTCTAACACTATAAGAATCACCACTAAGAATATCAAGTGGTTTATAGAAGAAATCAATTATAGCATCGTAAGGATTATTGATCATTTGATAATAAAAATCATTTCTTAATATATTTAATTCTTTAGAAAATGCTAAATCTTCTTGATAAGAGTTATAATCATCTTTATCTTGAAGATCTTTTATTTTTTTCTCTCTTTTCTCTTTTAAATATAAATCAGCTATTAGAAGCTTAGTAACACTATCAATAGCTTGAATTACATCTTGAGTTTTAATTGGTTTTTTTAGAAAATTATTGACATTGAATTGTAAAGCTTTAACTATAACATCTATATCTTCTATAGCAGAAACTAAGATTATAGGTATCTCTTTGTTGATTTTTCTAATCTTATCTATCATCTCTAAGCCATTTAACACTGGCATATCATAATCACAAATGATTAGGTCTATATTATTTTCAATAAAGTATTTATATCCTTCTTGCCCATTATAAGCAAAAAAAATCTTTTTTACTAAATTTTCAAAAATTGAGTTATAGATAAGTTGTGTGGTTTTGTTATCTTCAACACATAAAAGTGTTAAAGATTTTAGATGATTTAGAACAGAAGCGTCTATATTAGTTTGCATTAAATTATAAATTTATCAAGCTCTTTTTGTAATTTGCTTGAATCAGTAGACAATTTTTTTGCTGCAGTATCTACGTTATCTCTATGCTTAGTATTTTCATTAGAAATTGTAACTACTTCATCCATAGTAGAAATTAATTCTTTTGTTTTTGTTGCAATATAAGTACTTTGATGCATAACATCTGTAGATTTCCCCATTGTAATAGATAGATTTTCTTTTGTCTCTTTTGATGATGTAATTAGCCCTTGCGCAGATTCAGCAATAATATTCATATTGTCAGATGTTTTATTTGTCTCTTCTGATATCTCAACAACATTTTGTGTTATAAGATTAACGTTTGCACTAATTTCACTAAGACTTTTTTGCGTACGCTCTGCTAGTTTTCTTACTTCATCAGCAACAACAGCAAATACACGACCGTGTTCACCAGCTCTTGCTGCTTCAATTGCGGCATTAAGTGCAAGTAAATTAGTTTGATCTGCGATATCTGAAATGATCTCTAATACATCTTTAATATTTTTCGCTTGTTCAGTTAGAGATGAAACTTTAGCAACTAAATCTTGTTGATGCTCACTACCTTCTTCAATAGATGCAACAACAGAATCAAGTTCAGTAATAAAACCATCTAAAACATCAAATGTTTTACCTAAATCTTCTGTTACAGTAATAGAAGCTTCCTCTACAGTGTCAAGCCTTGTTCCAACTTCAGTTACTAAAGTATTGATAATTTTTATTTTTTTATCTGAGCGAGTTGCATTTTTAGTAAGATCTTCAACAATGATAGTTAGTTTTTTACTTTCATCAGATGTTGAGTTAGATACATCTTTTGCTTGAAAGACACTCTCTTTAAATGCTTGAATCATAATATTTATAGCTTTAGAAATTTGTGATATTTCATCTTTACCTTTTACGATGATATTACATGTTAAATCTAAGTTGCTAGATACACATCCTATTTTTTCAAGACTATCACGAACACTAGCATTTACACCTCTACTAATTGTAAGAATAATTATAAATATAGCAATAGCAAATATAGAGTAGCTAACAAGTGTAATCATAGCACTGGTGTTAGTATCTGATTCAATTTGTTCTAGTAAAATATTATTTTGTTTTGCTAGTTCATCATCAACTTGTTTGAGTAGATTTATTTTTTGAGAAATTGTTTTAAACCACATTACACTATCAATACCAAATTCGCCAGTAAAAGCTTTTTCTTTTGCGATAGCCCTCATTTGGTTTACTTGAGTTACAGCAGGAGAATTCATTTTACTCTTAAGAAGAGACTTCGCATCATTAGTAGCTATCGCCTTAAATGCATCAAAATATGAGTTTTGTTCTGCAACAAGGTTAACCCACTTAGAAAATACTCCAGATTTAAACTCATCAGCTTGAAAAACACCACTTAAAACAGCTCTTTCTATTCCAGCTCTTTCTTTAGATTTTAAAAAGTTTGTATAAGCTGTTAGAGATTTTACAAGTTCTGGAGTAGCTGCCATTTTTGCAGTTAAAGATATAATATGTAAAATTTTATTATTCATCCCTGTATAATATGCAACTTCATCTTTTACACTAATATTAAGCGAATCAATTTTAGAGCGGATATTATTAACTCTACTCATGTCTGATTTTAGTGATGTAATATCATTTTGAAATTCTTTAGAGTAATCGTTTAAATTGATTAAAGAGAGGTAATTCTCTAATTCTTTATATTTACTAGTGGTTGTGCTTCTTTGTCCTGGTAAAATATCTCCAAATTTTGCACCTTTTGACCCAAGAAAACCAGCACTAGCCCCACGCTCTTTTTGTGTTTCATGGATTAAAATACTAAGTTTTTGTGAAAGAATATTTAATTCTTTAGCATGAGCAATAGTTGATTTTGTTGTTAGTGTCTCTTTGAGTGTTAAACCAATAATAACTAAAGCAAATGAAACAACTATAAAAGTGATAAAATTTAATTTATTTTTAATACTCATAATTAAACCTTTTTAGCTTTAAAAGTTGAAGCTAGATTTAAATCATCTAAAAGATGTAAAAGTTGCTCATCTCCAATATTCATACGAATGTCTATATTGTCCTTTAAAACAAGTTTATTTAAGTAACCAATAATTGAAGATGTAATAGATAAAGAATCTACAATATTTATAATTAAACTTTTATTATTTTCAATGACACCATCTATATTTTGTTTAATTATTTGAAAATCACTAATGCTTTTCATGTTACCTTCTATAGTAACAATATTTGAACTTATTGATATTTCCATAAAGTAGCCTTTTATTTTTAAAGTAGTGTATAACTATAAACATTAAAGCAAACTAAAACTGGCTGTTGTTTTTTGTGTTTTTTATCCAATTCTTCATTTTATTTTCATAGCCAATATTATTTAACTCTATAAAATTTAAATTTATTTGATTTTTTGGTGAATTTAAAGCTTTATTTATTGCTAAATATGATGAGTTTGATTTTGGAGAAGCGGATAAATAAACAACAGCTTGAGCTAAAATAATTCTAGCTTCAGGATATCCAATTTTATTGACACTTGTCATTGTGGATGTTGTTAAAGTTAATGCTTGTGGGTTTGCATTTCCTACATCTTCACTAGCAAAAACTACAAGTCGTCTTGCTATAAAATCTGCACTTTCTCCTCCATCAATAAGACGAGCAAGATAATATATACTTGCATTCATATCAGAAGCTCTCATAGATTTAATTAAAGAACTTATCAAATCATAATGAACACCAATTTCACTACAACCTGCACTAAGTGCATTAGGACGAAGAGACTTTAAGTTTTTTAGAGTTATATTTGAATCTAAGTGAGAAGAAGATTCTAAAAGAGTAAGCATAGCTCTTGCATCACCACCACTACTTGCTACTAAATACTCTTTAGCGTCATTACTGCATGTAAGTTTAGTTTGTATAAGGGTTTTATCTAAAAGTATTGTTAATGCTTTATTTGAAACATAGTATAGTTCAAAAAGCATTGAACGAGAACGGATAGCAGAGGTTAGTGAAAAGAATGGATTCTCCGTAGAAGCACCTATAATTAAAACAGAGTTTTTCTCCATTACAGGAAGTAAAACTTCTTGTTGGTTTTTAGCTAAACGGTGAACTTCATCTATAAATATTAGAGGTTTTTCTAGGGTATTTTTATATTGATCAAATATTTTTCGTAGTTGTTCTACCTTAAGTGAGGTTGCATTAAATTCATAAAATGGTAACTCCATTTTTTTGGCAATAATTCTAGCAAGTGAGGTTTTTCCACATCCAGCTGGACCAAATAAGAAACTGTGTCCTAGAGCTTTTTTTTCACATAATATTCTAAGTGGAGAACTTGGAGATGTTAGATGTTCTTGACCAAGTAAATCATCAAAATTTTCTACTTTATTTTTCACCTCGTTCTCTCTTTAGCTTATCTTCTGCTTTTAGAAATGTGTATAATGCTCCATACTCACTTCTAGTTAAAAATCTTGTTTTTCCAGTTGGAAGATTATTTAACTCAATCTCTGCAAAACTTATTCTTTTTAAGTCAGCTACATCAGCTGAAAAGTGAGCAAAAAATCGTCTTATTTCACGATTTTTACCTTCAGATATTGCTATTTTTAAGATAGAGTAGTTATGTTCATTTTTTTGAATTTTATAACCTATAAATGGTGCAAAAGTCATGCTTGTTACTTTTGAGTGAGAATGTCCACCAGCAGTTGCATCATCAAGAGTCATTCCATTAAGCATGGCAGCTTCCATCTCTGAAGTTATTTCACCTTTGATTTTTACTTTATATATTCTTTCAAGATTTGAATTCATAAGTGAGGTTGCGATTTTTGAAGCATCTGTTAGAAGTAAAACACCTTCTGTTGCATAGTCAAGTCGTCCTATAGGGATAAAATGCTTATATTTATTATCTAATCCATCATAGATAGTTCTTCTCCCTTTAGGGTCATTTTTTGTTACAAGTTCACCTTTTGGTTTGTTGTAAACAATAACTGTGTACTTGTCTCTTGGAGCAATTCGTTTTCCACTTACATAAACATCAACATCTTTTTCTTCAACTTGCGTAGCTGGGTTATCTTGTATCTCTCCATCTACTCTTACATAACCATCTTGAATAGCTTTATCAGCTTCTCTTCTTGAGTAGCTTGAGTGGTGGGCAATATATTTATTTAATCTCATCGTTTTATGAAATCCCTTTTTCTATTAAGGTGTGAATATGAAGTACACCCTTTATATTTTTATCTTTATCTGTTACAACCAAAAGTTGTATCTTCATCTCTTCTATCATGATAAGTGCATCACTTGCAAGTATATTTTCATCATCTAGCGTTTTAGGGTTTTTAGTTGCGTATTTTAAAACTTCATCTTCAAGTGAAAAATCATTACTTAATAATGCTCTACGGATATCACCATCACTAACAAGTGCTAAAAGTTTGTTAGTGTTATCAGTTATTAAAACTGTCCCTAGTCTACCTTCACTAATTTTTAAAATAGCCTCTTTTACAGTTGAGTTTTTTGAAATAGTAGGAAGATTTTTCTTACGCATCAAATCACTAACTTTTATAAAAAGTTGTTTTCCTAAAGCCCCACCAGGATGAAATGATGCAAAATCATTTTTTTTAAAGTTTCGTGCTTTCATAAGGCAAATAGCTAGAGCATCACCAAGAGCAAGAGTTAGAGTTGTTGAGCTAGTTGGTGCTATATTTAGTGGACAAGCCTCTTTTTCAACTATAACATCTATAACTAAGTCACTATATTTTCCAAGTGTTGAGTTTTTACTTTTTGTCATACCAATAAGAGGAGTATTAAATCTTTTAACATGAGGAAGTATAGAACTTAGTTCTTCACTTTCTCCACTGTAGCTAATAGCAATAACTACATCATTTTTATCAATCATTCCTAAGTCACCATGAAGTGCTTCTGTTGGATGTAAAAAAAAACTTGGAGTTCCAGTAGATGCAAAAGTTGCAGCCATTTTAGCACCAATCAAACCTGATTTACCAACACCAGTGATGATAAGCTTACCTTCACAAGCAAGTATCATATCAACTGCTTTACTAAAAGTATCATCAATATTTGTTGCAGAATCTAAAAGAGTTTGGGCTTCAATATTTAAAGTTTCTTGTGCTATTTGTTTGTAATTCATGCTGATATTATAGCGTTTTTAGCTTCATAAGATATAATTCGCGTATGAAAAACATCATTATATTATTTAGCGGAGATGGCTTTAATGCCCAAAATATTGT
>JAFLJV010000132.1 GCA_022712845.1 Sulfurimonas sp.
TAGATTTGAAAATTCTAATGCTTATGATGTATATATTGATGATTATCACAAATAAAGGAAAATACTATGAAAGATATTAGACCAAGTACGCACCCAGGAATAATACTAAAAGAAGAATTTGCAACACCGTTAAACCTAACACAAGCTAGATTGTCAAAAGATTTAGATGTTGGTATAAAAACATTGAGTGAACTTTATAATGAAAAAAGAGGAATCACTTCACTAATGGCATTAAAATTAAGTGAGTATTTTGGAACTACGCCACAGTTTTGGTTAAATTTACAAAATGCTTATGATTTATATAAAACATATCAAAAAGAAAAAGATAGTCTTAGTAAGATTGTACATTTAGCGGCATAAAACACCTCTACATGTAGAGGTGTTAAGTTAGATTTATTTAGATTCTACAATCGAGATAGAGTTAATAGCGTCTTCGCCTTGTATAGCATCAAGAACTGCAAAGCTATCTGCATCATCTTCTTCAATAGCACCAAAAACAGTGTGAACACCATCAAGATGTGGAGTTGGTACAAAAGTGATGAAAAATTGACTTCCACCAGTATTTGGTCCAGCATGAGCCATTGAAAGTGTACCTCTACGGTGAAGTGAAGTATTACTTGCAGTCTCACAAGCTATTGCCCAGTCTGGTCCACCAGTTCCTGTACCTGTTGGACAACCACCTTGAGCCATAAAACCAGGGATAACACGGTGAAATGTTAAGTTATCATAAAAACCAGAGTTTCCTAAGTGTGCAAAGTTTGCTACAGTATTTGGAGCTTCTTCAGGATATAGTTTAATCCAGATATCACCTTTACTTGTTGATACTTTCGCCCATTGTTGTTTTAACGACTCTTCCGCAGAAATGTTGTAGTCTTTTAATTCAGTTCTTCCAAACATGAGATACCTTTGTATAATTAAATTTTTGTAATTGTACTAAAAATTTAATTAACTATAAAACAAAAATTAAATATTATGTCAATATAAAAGGAAATGTATATATGCATAAAATACTCTTGCCAATAATATTTTTTAGTTTATTTTTTGTTGCCTGTTCTGCTCCTATTGTTGAACCAGTAGAAGTAAATGCAACATCGCTACATGTAGACTACTTAAGAGATGTTAAGCCAATCCTTGATAAAAGATGTGTAACTTGTCATTCATGCTATAACGCTCCTTGTCAGTCTAAATATAGTTCTTTTGAAGGTTTAGACAGGGGTGCTACAAAGATTAGAGCTTATGACGCAATGCGTATAAGAGCGATAGACCCGACAAGACTTTTTATGGATGCAAAATCTACACAAGGCTGGAGAAAAAAAGGTTTTTATGATGTTCTAAATTCAGATGAGTCAAATGCAACTCATAATGATTCGATTATGATGCACATGCTGTATAACAAAAAAATGAATCCTGAAATTATTGGCTCTTATGACCCTGAAAATGAAGATTTGAAATGTCCTAAAAATAAGAAAGAACTAAATGAGTATTTTGATGAAAAACCAAACCATGGGATGCCGTATGGTTTACCAGCTCTTAAAGATAAAGAGTATTTTACATTGGCTGCTTGGTTAGCTCAAGGTGCGAATGGTCCTACAGTTAAAGAAAACATATCTTTAAAAACATCAAGTAAAAAAAGTACATCCAATATACTAAAATGGGAAACTTTTTTAAATAACCCTGATGCAAAACATAAAGTAACTGCTCGTTATTTATATGAGCATTTGTATTTAGCACATATATATTTTGAAGATTCACCAAAAGAATTTTTTAAAGTAGTTCGCTCTACTACTCCATCATTAACAGAGATTGATACAATAATTACAAATAGAGTTTTTGATGACCCAGGAGTTGAGAAGTTTTACTATCGTTTAGAAAAGATACACTCAACAATAGTACATAAAACACATATGATATTTAAAATTAATGATGAAAAATTAGCTAGGTTTAATGAGCTGTTTATTGAGCCAAAATGGTTAGAAGAACCTAATGTAATGGACTATAATGTAAACACAAGTACAAACCCTTTTATTTCATTTGCACAAATTCCAGTTCGTTCAAGATATCAATTTTTACTTGATAATTCACACTATATAATTATGACTTTTATTCGTGGACCAGTATGTCGTGGGCAAATGGCATTAAATGTTATACATGATCATTTTTGGGTTATGTTTAAAGATCCAGATCATGATATAACAGTATTAAATCCATCTATTTTAAGTGCACAATCTAAGAATTTAAGTATCCCTATAAAAAGTATAGACTATAGTGTTTTTAAAGTGTTCTCAGATAAATATAGAAATAGATATTTAAAATATTACGAAGCTAAAGAAAACTATATAAATAACACCTACCCAAAGGGTCAAGGTATTGAGTCTATATGGAAGGGAAATAAGGCAGAAGATGCCCCAGTTTTAAGTATTTATAGACATTTTAATTCGGCTTCAGTTCATAAAGGTGTAGTAGGTGAAGAACCACGAACCATGTGGGTTATTGATTATCCACAGCTAGAGAGAATTTATTATTCACTTGTAGCAGGTTATGATATATTTGGAAATATAACACATCAGACAAATATACGTAGATATATGGATTTTTTAAGAGCTGAGGGTGAGGCTAATTTTTTAGCATATATGCCAAAAAATCAAAGACTTTCTATGTTCAAATCATGGTA
>JAFLJV010000241.1 GCA_022712845.1 Sulfurimonas sp.
TTAACTTGACCACGACGACGGTTAAGGTCACCAATAACATCACCCATATAATCTTCAGGAACTTCAACTTCAACTTTCATCATTGGCTCTAAAATAGAAGGTCTTGCTTTACGACAACCCTCTTTAAATCCCATTGAAGCAGCAAGTTTAAATGCCATCTCATTTGAATCAACATCATGGTATGAACCATCATATAAAGTAATATCAATATCTTCCATCGGATAACCTGCAAGAACACCAGTTTGCATAGTCTCTTTACAACCCTTCTCAACAGCAGGGATAAACTCTTTTGGAATTGACCCACCTTTAATAGCATTTGTAAATACAAATCCACTGTCTGGAGCACCTGGCTTGATTCTAAGATAAACATGACCAAATTGACCACGACCACCAGATTGTTTCGCATATTTGTACTCTTGCTCAACTTCATCTTTAATAGACTCACGGTAAGATACTTGAGGAGCACCAACTTCAGCTTCAACAGTAAATTCTCTTCTCATTCTATCTACAAGAATTTCAAGGTGTAACTCACCCATTCCTGAAATAATAGTTTGACCAGTCTCTTCATCTGTATGAACTCTAAAAGATGGATCCTCAGCAGCAAGTTTGCTTAAAGCAATACCCATTTTTTCTTGGTCAGCTTTAGTTTTTGGCTCAACTGCAACAGAGATAACTGGCTCTGGGAAATCCATTCTCTCTAATACAACTTTTTCACCATTTGTTAAAGTATCACCAGTAGTAGTTGATTTAAGACCAATTACAGCACCAATTTCACCAGCATAAATCTCTTTAACTTCTTCACGTTTGATAGCATGCATCTTAACGATACGACCAATACGCTCTTTTTTATCTTTTGTCGTGTTATGAACAAATGAACCTGATTCTAGTGAACCACGGTAAACACGAATAAAAGTAAGTACTCCAACAAATGGGTCAGTCATAATTTTAAAAGCTAAAGCTGCGAAATCACCATCATCAGTTGATGGAACCTCAACTTCAACTTCTTCATCGTCCATTAGTGTACCCTTGATAGCTGCTGATTCAACAGGTGAAGGTAAATAATCAACTACAGCATCAAGTAAAGTTTGAACACCTTTGTTTTTAAATGCAGTACCTGGCGTCATTGGAACAATGTGCATACCAAGAGTTGCAGCTTTTATAGCAGCTTTAATTTCTTCTTGCGAAATTTCTTCACCATCTAAAAATTTTTCAGCAAACTCTTCATTACCATCGATTTCTGACAGAGTTTCAAGCATTTTTTCTTTGTACTCTTCAGAAATCTCTTTTAAAGAATCACGAATATCTTGCTCATGATAAGCAGAACCCATTTCAGCCTCCGCATCCCAAACAATCTCTTTCATTTTTACTAAATCAACAACACCTTCAAACTCAGCTTCAGCACCAATAGGTAGTTGAAAAGGCATTGGATTACCTTTTAGTCTCTCACGAATCTGTTTTTCAACTTCGTAAAAATCTGCACCAGTTCTATCCATTTTGTTAACAAAAACAATTGATGGAACTTTATAACGGTTTCTTTGTCTCCAAACTGTTTCTGATTGAGGTTGAACACCACCAACAGCACAAAATACTGAAACAGCACCATCGAGAACACGCATAGAACGCTCAACCTCAATAGTAAAGTCAACGTGACCCGGAGTATCGATAATATTGATTTGTTTTCCGTTCCACTCACAAGTGGTCGCAGCAGAAGTAATTGTAATACCTCTTTCTTGCTCTTGTTCCATCCAATCCATAGTAGCAGCACCATCATGAACCTCACCGATTTTATGCTCAACACCAGTATAGAATAAAATTCTTTCAGTTGTAGTAGTTTTACCTGCATCAATATGTGCAGCAATACCGATGTTTCTTACATCATTAAGTTTGTGACTTCTTGCCATATTTAGTACCTTGTTAAGTTAGTTGAGAGATAAACTCTTTTATAAATAAAAATTATTTACTTACAAAAGAGCTGATTTCGAAAAAGATGTTATCATCTTCATTAAAAGTTTGTTAACAAACTTGAGCCTTACGCTGAGTAAAACCCAGTGTTAACGTAGATAAGGGAATTACTTCCCTTATCGTTAGAAAATAGTAATTACCAGCGATAGTGAGCAAATGCTTTATTTGCTTCAGCCATACGGTAAGTATCTTCTTTTTTCTTGTATGCGTTACCTTTATCAGATGACGCTTCCATTAATTCATTAGCTAATCTCTCAGCCATTGTTCTTTCATTTCTCTTAAGAGAAGCATCAACTAACCATCTAATTGCTAGAGATAGTTGACGCACTGGGCGTACTTCTACTGGAACTTGATAAGTAGCACCACCAACACGGCGACTTTTTACTTCAATAATTGGTTTAATATTCTCAATAGCTTCGTTAAATGTATCTATACCAGTTTTCTCACCACGAGAGCTAATGATATCCATTGCACTGTAGATGATTTTTTCTGCTGTAGATTTTTTACCATCTAACATAATCTTATTTATAAATTTCGTCAGTATTTTGCTTCCATAAACTGGATCTGGCATAACTGGACGAACGGGAGCTTTTCTTCTTCTCATTTCGAGTTTCCTTATTCTTCAATTTTTTCAAATTTACTCAAAATAAACTACTTAAAGTTTATCCTGTAGCTATTGAATTCTATAGTTTAAAAAAATAATCTAAGATTATTTTTTAGGCTTTTTAGTACCATATTTTGATCTAGCAACCATACGGTTAGCAACACCAGCAGTATCTAATGCACCACGAACGATGTGATACTTAACACCAGGTAAATCTTTGATACGACCACCACGAACAAGAACGATTGAGTGCTCTTGAAGGTTATGACCCTCACCACCGATATAAGAAATAACTTCAAAACCTGAAGTTAATCTAACTTTTGCAACTTTTCTTAAAGCCGAGTTAGGTTTTTTTGGTGTAGTTGTGTAAACACGAGTACAAACACCACGACGCTGTGGACACGATACAAGAGCTGGTGATTTTGATTT
>JAFLJV010000133.1 GCA_022712845.1 Sulfurimonas sp.
CTTTAAATGACTTTAACAATCAAATAAAATTAATAAGTGATAATCTTAAAAAGATAGAATCATTAAATCCATCACTATCTGCTTTAAAACTTATGGAAAAGCGAGATTTAACTACTTTTATTATAAAATTAAATACTTTAATTATGGATATGAAAGATAAAAAGGAAACACTTTCTACAATCACAATAAGTAAATTAGAAGAAACAAAGCTTCTTATATCATCGTTAATGTTGCCACATAACTACAAAAATACAAAAATAATCGGCAAAATTATGATTAATGATTATCCAATAAAACCAAATAGAAGATCAATAGTTGTAGTTGCTTTTATAACAGGACTTATCTTATCAATATTCTTTGTTTTTTTTATGGAGTTTATTAGGGGAGTGAGACTAGATTCTGAATCAAGTTCAGAATGACGAGAAGGTCAAGTTCAGAATGACGGTTGTTTTACAGTCTTCGTCATCCTAGTGCTTGACACTAGGATCTAATTGATTATATGCCCCACAAATTTACTCATATTATCCATAATCTCTGAGCCTTTTCTAAAGCTCAAACCACAAGCTTCATAAGCAAAGAAAACTCCAGCTTGATACTTATCACCTTTTGAGTCTTTAGCAAACTCTACATACTCTTGATAAACTTTTTTATAGTTATCGTAAGGTCCCTCTACTTCCACTAATACATCTCCATTAGAATCAATTATTTTGGTATTTGCACCTTCTCTACCAAAAACAGTTTTTTCAACATGTTTGACACCTTTAAGTGGCTCAAATGAAGTTTTTAAAAGATATGGTGAATCAGGAAAAAGATCACTTAAAATTTTTAACATACCTTTTGATTGAAAAAGTAAAGTATATGCAGGGTTTAAGATAATAGCTTCTTGATTTTGCATTATAGTTGTTATAGTTGTTGCTAATTCTGGTTCATCGTGAGCTATGTCTTCCCAAGGGTACAGTTTAAACCAGTACTCATATTTATTACCATCTGAATCAAAAATTCCATTTTCATCAAATTTAACATCCTGTATAAATTCAAAACTTGTATTAAAGCCTGCATCAGTAGCAATTTGTTGAAGTAGTCTTGTTGTAGCTTCCTCTTCATCATTGCCACCAACAGACGAGAAAAGTATTTTCCAACCATCATATCTTTCATCAAAAATTTCTGTATCATCAAAAAGTGTGATTACTCTTTTGAAATTTTGTGAAATTGCATCATACACATTGTTAAACTGTTTATTTTCATTCATATCATTTTGTTTTAAAAGAGCCCATTGAAGTAGGGCAGTCTCAAAAAGTGCTGTTGGTGTATCTGCATTAAACTCTATAAGTTTTATCGGTTTATCATCAATTCCACCAGCCAAATCAAATCTTCCATAAATATGCCAGTGAACGTTATTTTCCCAGCTTTTTTTAATAGCATCAACAAGGTTAAAAGGGATACCTATATCAAAAAATAGATCATTCTCTATAACATACTCGGCGGCTTGTACATACATATCATATATCTCATTTCCTGCTTTATAATAAGCTTCTGCTTCATCTTGAGTTATTTGAACAAGTTCATCACTTACATACTTGCTTCCATCAATATCTGTATGCCAAGTAAAACCTAACTCATCAAGCGTTTTATCATCAAGTGGATTTAATTTTTGTAGCTTAATCAATATTAACCACCAAAACGTCTACCACCAAAAAATGATTTCTTAGAAGAACCACCAAAAAAGCTCTTTTTAGAAGAACCACTTCTTGATGCTTTTCCAGCAGCTGAACGGCTATAAGCACTTTTATTTACTGCACCTGAGCGTTTTGAGAAGTTTTTATTACCCATCAATGCATTACCAATCATATTTCCAAGAAGTGAGCCTGCTGCAACTGCTAAAATTGTACCAGCTAAACCCATACCGCCACTACTATTACCACTTTGAACTGTTTCAGATGTCCCATTTTGTACTTTTTGATACTCTTGTTCTGCAAGCATTTTCATCTCATCTTCATTCATGAAACGCTCTGTTATATTTCCATTTGCATCTCTTTCTCGAATGATTGCACGGCTTGGACCTTCCGTAGGCATCTCTTCAACAACAAGATATTTTCCATTTATTTGTTGTTCTATTACTATAAAACGATTTTGTTGTTGTTTTTGTTGTGGTGCTTCACATCCACTTAGAACGCCCATCATCATTACACCAACACTACCGAGTGCTACGCCACCTGCTATACTTGAAATATGTTTCACTAGCTTAATTCCTTTTTATTTAATAAGATTATTTTTTTTAGTTCATAATCATAAAATGTTATTGTATCTCGTCCATCATAATAAATATCTCCATGGTATGAATACTTGTTATTTTTTAGGGTTGTATTTTGAGTCATTAACATACTTTTACCCACAAAATACCCAATAGTTGGCACAAGTGTTAAAAGTGATAATATGGATAAAAAGCCAATAATGGCTATGCTCACTTTTGCTTTATTAATATATGTAATTATAAACCCTAACATAATTGATAGTATAAAAAAAATATATATATTTTGATGATCTGCAAAAAGAATATTATAATAAAGATCAATTTCATAAAAATCTATATAATTTTGTTTAATTCCTAAAAAAATAAAAAAATCCAAGAAAAATGTAAAAAACATACCGCTAAGTAGTGCTTGTATTGCTTTACTCACCTAAGTTTCCTTATTTTATGATTATTTAGTTTAATTAAGTTTGATGAACTACATTCAGATAAACCATCTTTATTTTCTATTATTATATCAGCTTTTGATTCACAAAACTCTCTATTGAAATTTTTAGTTGCTTCATTAGCAGAAGTTGAGTAGTGCCACTCTAAATCTCTTAGTATTTGTGAGTTTTTAAGATTTGAAATAATTCTAAAGGCTTTATTTTTTACAATAAATGTTGTTTTTTTACTTCGCCTTACAAAGTTTTTTTTAGATTGAGGGATTCGACTCTCACATGCCAAAAACGAGTTGTATATTTTTATAAATGGTTTTGAAGTAGGACGTGATTTTATCTCTGATAATTTTGTATGGTTTTGAGATACAAAACCGACAGTAGTGTCGGTTTGTGTAAGAATTACATCTTTGCTTACGCTAGAAAATCTTGAAGTGCTTTTACATCTGACCATGAATCATCTTTCATCTCATCAAGTGCTAATATTAAAGCTCTAGCGGCACTTAAAGTTGTAAAATAAGGTATGCTTTTTCTTAATACTTCTTGACGAATTACAGTAGCATCTTTTTTAGAAGTGTTGTTATCAGAGGTATTAATCGCCATTGCTATCTCATCATTTTTCATACTATCTTCAATGTTAGGACGACCCTCAGAGATTTTAAGTATAACTTCACATTCTACACCAGCTTCTTGTAAAACTTTTTGTGTCCCTTTAGTTGCAACAAGTTTAAAACCATGTCTTACTAATCCAGAACCAATCTCTTGAGCGTGTTCTTTATCTGCGTCTACAAAACTTAAAAAACATGTTCCATCAGTTGGAATTTTATTTCCAGCTGAGAGTTGAGCTTTTGCAAAAGAGATACCAAAATTAGAACTAATACCCATAACTTCGCCAGTTGATTTCATCTCAGGAGATAAAACTAAATCTGCACCATAAAGTTTATGGAAAGGAAAAACTGCCTCTTTAACAGATACATGACCTTTTAAGTGAGGTTTTAGTACATCATTTGTTTCGTGAACTATATTGTTATTATCATAATGTTCTAATGAGCTTCGCAGACGCTCGCCCATCATAACACGTGTTGCAACTTTTGCAAGTGGCATACCAGTAGCTTTACTTACAAATGGAACTGTACGTGATGCACGAGGATTTACTTCAATTAAATAAATCTCATCTTGATAGATTGCGTATTGAACATTCATAAGTCCAATTACACCAAGTCCTAGAGCGATTATTTTAGTTTGAGTTTCAACTTTTGCAATCATCTCATCAGTTAGATTTACTGGAGGAAGTGAACAAGCACTGTCTCCAGAGTGGATTCCAGCTTCTTCAATGTGTTGCATAACTGAACCAATATAAACATCAGTCCCATCACAGATACAATCAACATCAAGCTCTATTGCTTGGTCCAAAAACTTGTCAATTAAAACAGGTGCTTCGTTTGAAACAGAGATAGCAAGGTCCATATATTGTGCTAGTTCTTCTTGAGAGTAAACGATTTTCATACCACGACCACCAAGAACAAATGATGGACGAACTAAAACAGGAAACCCAAGTTTCTCAGCTATTGGTCCAGCTTCCTCTTTTTTACGAGCTAGTCCATTTGCAGGTTGTTTAAGTCCATGTTTTATAACAAAGTTAGAAAATTGTTCACGATCTTCAGCTAAATCTATTACAGCCGAAGTTGTTCCAGATATATTAGCACCGATTTTAGTAAGTGCGTCTGCAAGTTTAAGTGGAGTTTGTCCACCAAAGTGAACAATAATTCCATCTGGTTGCTCATTTTCAATAACTTCTCTTACATGTTCAAAATCAATTGGCTCAAAGTAAAGTACATCAGAAGTATCATAATCAGTTGAAACAGTTTCAGGATTACAGTTGTACATAATACACTCAATATCCATCTCTTTTAGAGCAAATGCAGCGTGAACACAACAGTAATCAAACTCAATTCCTTGACCGATTCTGTTTGGTCCACCACCAAGAATTAAGACTTTTTTCTTATCTGAAACTCTATTTTTAACATTTGGAAGTTTAGTTATGTTTGTAGTTGAATAAAGGTACGGTGTAAGGGCTTTAAACTCTGCTGCACAAGTATCAACTTCATTGAATTCCAATGATACACCTAAAGTTTTTCTAGCATCATAAACATCATTTTCACTAACATCATGATTTGAGTTTTTCTTGATTAATTGAGAGATTCTTTTGTCTGAGAAACCATCAACTTTGATGCTTCTCATAAATTCTGCATCAAATAAGATTTTATCTGTGATTGTTGTTTCAGCTTGAAGTAATTCTTCCATTTGGTATAAAAACCAAGGGTCAATAGCACAAGTGTCAAACATCTCTTCAACACTCATACCGCGACGGAAACCCTCAGCTACATAAAGAATACGATCTGCATTTGGACGACGGATTTCATGCTTTACAAATTCCATATCTGCATCTATCTCATTAAATCCACAAAGATCAGTCTCTAGTGAACAAAGAGCTTTTTGAACTGACTCTTTAAATGTACGACCAATTGCCATAACTTCACCAACTGATTTCATACTTGTACTTAAAGTATTTACAGCTTCTGGAAATTTTTCAAATGTAAAACGAGGAATCTTTGTAACAACATAATCAATAACAGGCTCAAATGCAGCAGGAGTTCCTGTAATGTCATTTGTAATTTCATCAAGAGTAAAACCAACAGCAAGTAAAGTTGCAACTTTAGCGATAGGATAACCAGTAGCTTTAGAAGCTAGTGCAGAAGAACGTGATACACGAGGGTTCATCTCAATTACAATCATTCTTCCAGTTTTTGGACAGATTGAGAACTGAACATTAGATCCACCAGTATCAACACCAATTTCACGTAAAATTGCAAAAGAAGCGTTGCGCATTCTTTGATATTCTTTATCTGTTAGAGTAAGGGCAGGGGCAACAGTGATGCTATCACCAGTATGTACACCCATTGGGTCAAAATTTTCTATAGCACATACAATGATACAGTTATCATTTTTGTCACGAATAACTTCCATCTCATACTCTTTCCAACCAAGCATAGACTCCATAATTTCTATTTCATTTACAGGGGAAGCTGATAGACCCTCTTCAGCTAATTTTTTAAACTCTTCCATGTTATATGCTACACCTGAACCACCACCAGCAAGCGTAAAAGAAGCTCTGGAAATGACAGGGAAACCAATCTCTTTAACTGCTTTTATTGCTTCGTCAACGGTATAAGCATTACGACTTTTTGGTAGATCCATACCAATTTTTATCATAGCTTTATTAAAAGCTGAACGGTCTTCACCTTTATGGATAGCTTCTGGAGTTGCACCTAAAAACTCTATACCTTCAAGCATCCCTTTTTCATACATAGATGTTGCAACATTTAGTGCAGTTTGTCCACCCATGGTTGGAAGTACAGCATCTACTTTTTCATCTTTAATGATTTTAGCAATTATATCTTCTTTGATTGGCTCGATATAAGTTCTATCAGCAAACTCTGGGTCTGTCATAATAGTTGCAGGATTAGAGTTAATAAGAACTACACGATAGCCTAACTCTTTTAAAGTTTTAACAGCTTGAGTTCCAGAGTAGTCAAACTCACAAGCTTGACCAATAACGATAGGGCCTGAGCCTATGAGTAAAATAGTATTAATGTCGGTGCGTTTTGGCATTCTTTACCTCTAATAATTGTTCATAAAAAAATTTGTTTATTATAGGTAAAAAGCACTTAAAAGTTAATGAGTTAAAGAGGGTTTATTTTATTTTTTTAATCATATGAAAATAGTTTGGATTATTAGCTTTATAGTATGGCTCAATTACGGCGTTTTGGTACCCTTGTGATTTTGTAACAGATACAACAAATCCTACTTTTAATCCTTTAAAAAAAATTTCATCAAGTGAAGAAGTTGTAACTTCATCTCCAACTTTTATATTAAACCATGCAGGAATAAATTTCACAATTAAGTTTTTCGCACTATTGCCATGAGCAATTCCAGGTGCATTTTCATCTCCAACATAAACGGCATATGAACTTTTAATATCTCTATTTAAAAGTCCAAGTGCTTTACCATTTTGAGAGATTACTATTCCTGCTACTAATTCTTTATATATTAGTCCATATACTTTAGAGGAGTTATAATCATCAATTTCTAGCCAAATTCTATTTTGATCTGCAAATTTTTGATAAGAGATAGATCTTACTAATTGTACTTGTGGGTTTATTTTTAGTGTAGAATTATTTTCCATAAAAAAATCATTAACTTCAGAAGCCAATTGTTTTATAACTAAGTGATTATTTTCATATTTTTGAAGTTTTTCTTCAAGTTCTGTAATCATATTTGCTTGAAAAAAATGTTTATCAATTGTATTTTGAATAAATTTTGTAGAGTTATGATAGTTAATTTTAATAGTGTTTAATGATGAAATGAATGGTGATTGAATTGTATTAGTATAATAGAGAGCACCCACGAGGAGTGCTATAAAAATAAAAAAAAAGCTAAATAACCCTTTATTCATTTTCAAAAAGTTCTTGCAGTAAATCTATTTCTTCAAGAGCA